>JAFEEK010000075.1 GCA_018241165.1 Pseudomonadota bacterium | reverse complement strand
TGCGTGTTCACGCTTACGCCCTACATATCCGGCAGCTATCACGATCGCGGCATGTACTTCGCTGCGCATGGTTATGTCTTTCTCACCGTTGACGTACGCGGGCGCGGAAATTCCGAGGGCCAGTTCACGCCGCTGCTCCAGGAAGCGCGCGACGGCCACGATGTCGTCGAATGGTTGGCTAAGCAATCCTATTGCGATGGCAAGATTTCGATGTGGGGCGGCTCCTACGCAGGTTACGACCAGTGGGCGACAGCCAAGGAATTTCCACCACATCTGGCCACCATCGTGCCGGTTGCATCGCCGTACGTCGGCGTCGATTTTCCTCGCCGCAACAACATCGCCTATCCCTATGACATGCAATGGCTGCTGTTGACGGCGGGGCGTACCGGGCAGGAAAAGATCTTCGGCGATGACGCGTTCTGGATCGACAGGTTCAAGCAGGTGTACACGCAGCATCTGGCATTCAATACGCTGGACAGCGTGGTCGGCGATCCCTCGCCCATCTTCCAGGGCTGGGTTGCGCATCCGGCGGTGGATGCCTACTGGGATTCCTATAATCCGACGGCCGCCCAGTTTGCGAAGATCGACCTGCCGATCCTTTCCATCACCGGCCAGTACGACGGCGATCAGCCCGGCGCGATGCGTTTCTATCGCGAGCACATGGCGCACGCGAGCGCGCACGCCAAGGCGCAGCACTACCTCATCATCGGGCCGTGGGATCACGCCGGCACGCGCACGCCGCAAGCGGAGATGGGCGGTCTGAAATTCGGCAAGGCAAGTCTGCTCGACCTGAACGATCTGCACCGGCAGTGGTACGACTGGACGATGAAATCCGGTTCCAAACCCGCGTTCCTGAAAGATCGCGTGGCCTACTACGTGCTCGGTGAAGGTGCCGAAGATTGGCGCTATGCACCGACACTTGAAGCCGTCACTGCGCAAGCCCGGCCGTTCTATCTGGATTCGCACGCTGGCCACGCCAACGATGTATTCGATTCCGGTTCGCTGTTGCCGCAAACATCCGCATCAGCGCAGCCGGATCATTACGTCTACGATCCGCTCGATACGAGCTCGCTGGCAGTAGATTCATTGAACTCGCCGGCTTATCTCACCGACCAGCACTGGATTCTGCAGCAAAGCGGGAAGTATCTCGTCTATCACACGGCGCCGTTTCCGAAAGCGGCCGACATCGCCGGCTTTTTCAAGCTGTCGGCCTGGATTGCCATCGATCAGCCGGATACCGATTTCCACGTCGCCGTTTTCGAAATCCAGCCCGATGGCACGAACGTTTTCCTCAGCGACGACTTGATGCGCGCGCGCTACCGCCACAGCGAACGCAAGGCCGAGCTTGTAACAAAGGGAAAAATCGAGCGTTACGATTTCGACCGCTTCACCTTCGTCGCGCGGCGCATCCAGGCCGGCAGCCGTCTGCGCCTGGTCGTCGCGCCCGTGAACTCGCTGTACAGCGAAAAAAACTACAACGCCGGAGGTGTAGTCGCGGATGAAACCGGCAAGGATGCGCGCACGGTCACGGTGGACCTGTATCACGACGCCGAACATCCGAGCGCCTTGTTTGTGCCGATGGCGGCGGAAGCCAAGACCCAAACGCCGTGACGGATATTTTCACCCTGCATCGCGGCACCGCGCCGCTGTTCGTTTCGCTGCCGCACGACGGCACGGCGATCCCCGACGACATCGCCGCGCGCATGACTCCCGCCGCGCGGCGCGTGCCGGACACCGACTGGCACGTGTCGCGCCTGTACGAATTCGCGCGCGAACTCGGCGCATCCGTGATCGTGCCAGCTTTCTCCCGGTACGTTGTCGATCTGAACCGCCCGCCAGACGATGTTTCGCTGTATCCCGGCCAGAACACCACGGGCCTGTGTCCTATCGTGCAATTCAGTGGTGAGCCGGTTTATCTGCCGGGGCAGGAACCGACGCCCGGCGAAATCGCGCAGCGCGTCGAAACCTATTGGCGCCCGTACCACGATGCACTGGACGCGGAAATTGCGCGGATCAAGGCCGAACATGGCCGCGTCGTGCTATGGGAAGGCCATTCCATTCGCAGCGCGGTGCCGTTCCTGTTTGACGGAAGATTGCCGGATTTCAACCTCGGCACAGCGAACGGCGCAAGCTGCTCGGCGGACTTGCAACGTCGTCTAGTCAGCGTGCTCGAAACGCAGAAAAAATATACTTTCGTTGCCAACGGCCGTTTCAAGGGCGGCTATATCACCCGCCATTACGGCAATCCTGCCAACGGCATCGATGCCGTACAACTGGAACTGGCGCAGTGCAATTACATGGACGAGGATTCGTTCGCCTACGACAAGGCGAGAGCGCTGCGATTGCGGAAAGTGATCCGGCAATTGCTGGAGGAAGTTGTGCCTGCGCAACGGATTCTATGCGGTACCTTCATGTTTGATTAGCCTTGGCACAAGCACGCGTCAAACCTCCAGCGACGCCAAATCCCCCTTCGTCTCCAGCCACTCCTTGCGGTCGCCGGCGCGTTTTTTCGACAGCAGCATATCCATCAGTGGCGCGGTGCCGTCGTCATTGTCGACGGTGAGTTGCACGAGACGACGCGTATCCGGATGGATGGCGGATTCGCGCAGTTGCGGCGGGTTCATCTCGCCCAAGCCCTTGAAGCGCGTCACGTGCACGATGCCCTTCATTTTTTCGCGCTCGATTTTTTGCAGCATCGCATCACGCTCGGCTTCGTCGAGACAATAGAACACCTGCTTGCCCACGTCGACGCGGAACAGCGGCGGCATGGCGACGAAGACGTGGCCTTCGCGCACGAGTTTGGGAAAGTGCTTGAGGAACAGCGCGGACAATAACGTGGCGATGTGCAGGCCATCGGAATCCGCGTCGGCCAGCACGATCACCTTGCCGTAGCGCAGCCCGGAAATATCGTCCTTGCCCGGATCGCAGCCGATGGCGATCGCAAGGTTGTGGACTTCCTCGGACGCAAGCACCTGCCCGGAATCGACTTCCCAGGTGTTGAGGATTTTTCCGCGCAGCGGCAGGATCGCCTGATAGTCCTTGTCGCGCGCCTGCTTGGCGCTGCCGCCGGCGGAATCGCCTTCGACGAGGAACAACTCGGTGCGCGACAAATCGGTGGATGCGCAATCGGCGAGCTTGCCGGGCAGGGCAGGACCTTGCGTGATTTTCTTGCGAACGATCTGCTTTTCGGCTTTCAGGCGCAGGCTCGCGCGTTCGATGGCGATGGCGGCGATCTTCTCGCCCAATTCGACGTGCTGATTCAGGTACAGGGAAAAGCCGTCGTGCGCGGCGTTTTCAACGAACGCGGCCGCATCGCGCGAGGACAGGCGCTCCTTGGTCTGGCCGGAAAACTGCGGATCCTGCATTTTCACGCTGAGCACGAAGCTCAAGCGATCCCACACGTCCTCGGGTGCGAGCTTGACCCCGCGCGGCAAGAGATTCCGGATTTCGCAGAATTCGCGCAGCGCCGAGGTGAGCCCCGAGCGCAGGCCGTTGACGTGGGTGCCGCCCTGGATGGTCGGGATCAGGTTGACGTAGGACTCTTGCGTCAATTCGCCTTCCGGCAGCCAAGCGAGGGCAAAATCGACCGCGCCGGTGTCGCGCTTGAGCGTGCCGAGGTATAGATCGCTCGGCAGATATTCGGAACCGACGAGCATGGAACGCAGATAGTCGCGCAGGCCGTCTTCGTAAAACCATTCGTCTTTTTCGCCAGTCGCCTCGTCCAGCAGACGCACGGTGAGGCCCGCGCAAAGCACCGCCTTGGCGCGCAGAACATGCTTTAACTTCGATACTAAGACCTTTGATGTATCGAAGTATTTTTCTTCCGGCCAGAAGCGCAGCGTGGTCCCGGTCTGCTTTTTCGGCACCGTGCCGACGGTCTTCAATTCGCTGGCGCGGTCGCCGTGCTTGAAGTCCATGCGATAGACATTGCCGTCGCGGCGAATGGTCACTTCCACTTTCGACGACAGCGCATTGACCACGGAAACGCCGACGCCGTGCAAGCCGCCGGAAAAGGCGTAATTCTTGTTCGAGAACTTGCCGCCGGCGTGCAGGCGGGTAAGGATCAATTCCACGCCCGGGATGCCTTCCTCGGGGTGGATGTCGACCGGCATGCCGCGGCCGTCGTCGGAGACTTCGACCGAGCCGTCCGTGTGCACGATCACTTCGATGGTTTTCGCGTGGCCGGCCAGGGCCTCGTCCACGGAATTGTCGATGACTTCCTGCGCCAGATGGTTCGGGCGCGAGGTGTCGGTGTACATACCGGGTCGGCGCCTTACCGGTTCAAGACCCGAAAGGACTTCGATATCGGCGGCGTTGTATCTACTGCTCATGCGTGCTTGGGTTTCCTTTGAGGCGGCGGATGGTCGGTGTTGGCGAACGGAAAAGCAAGAACCCATCTCGTCGTCCCGGCGGAAGCCGGGACCCAGTGCATCACAAGTTT
>JAFEEK010000074.1 GCA_018241165.1 Pseudomonadota bacterium | reverse complement strand
GGCGGGTATCTTCGAAAGCCTGTGATAGGATCGACACCGGATACAATGCAGGACACCATTACGCAACCGAGGGGGACCGTCATGAAGTCAGTTCGTTCGAAGCTCATCGTTTCCGCAATCGTGGCTGTACTCACTCCGCTGTGCGCCTTCGCAAACTGGAACGCCGCTCCAAAACCGTCGGCAACGACAGCAAGCACTGTCTGCACGAATTTTTCAGGCATTTCATTTACCGGCGCAGTAGCGCCCGGCGCCACGAACGGGATGGTCGGCACGCCCCAGGTCGGCGAAATCTACACGATCACCGTCAGCGGGCCTGGCACAGGCAGTTTCCGCATTGTCGGTGACGCCGCCGGTGCGTTGACGTATGCCGGCCCTGCATCCGTACCCGGGGCTCTTTCATACGCGATTACGGCCTCAACGACGCTCTCGCAAGGCGTTGGCTATTATTTCGACTCCGGGTCGGGCACCGTAACCTTGACCGCGGCGTGCGTCGCAACGGCGGCAACGCCTGCGCTGGGTGCGTGGGGAATCGTCGGGCTCGCATCCCTGCTTGCCCTGCTCGGTCTTGGCTTTGGCCAGTACAAGCGGAGCAAGGAATCCACCTGACTCCAGCCTGCGTCAAGCCTGCGTGAGCCGTCGCCATCCACGCAGGCTTTGCAAGCAGTTTCAACGGGGTTCCTGCATGTTCTGCATGCGCGCGCTGGTAATTGTGGAACTCGCGCACTGTCGTGAGGGTCAAGCTCCGTTAACTTTCTCCGGAGCCTGCCAATGCACCAGCGCCTGCGTCGCCTGCTTGTCGAATACCGTTCGCTGCTGATCTTTTTCGGATTGATGCTCGTGTTCCGCTCGGCCGTCGCGGACTGGATGTACGTACCCAGCGGGTCGATGAACCCGACTCTGGTCGAAGGCGATCGCATCGTCGTGGACAAGCAAGCCTATGGGCTGCGCATCCCTTTCACCACGATTCGCTTGACCCACGGCACCGATCCGCAGCGCGGGGACATCGTGATTTTCCCATCGCCCGAGGATGGCATCACCCTGGTCAAGCGCGTGATTGGATTGCCGGGCGACACCGTGCAGATGCGCAACGAACAATTGTCGATCAACGGCGTGCCTGTCGATTATGCGGCAATGCCGGCGACCGCCGATGCCGACCTGCCTCGCGTCACGCGCACGCTCGATCACGATTACCTGCGCGAAGACCTGCCCGGCAAATCACATCCGATCATGCTGTTGCCGGACCGCCATGCCGACCGCTCGTTCGGGCCGGTGATCGTGCCCGCCGGCGAATATCTCGTGCTTGGCGACAATCGCGACAACAGCAAAGACTCGCGCTACATCGGTTTCGTGCCGCGCGAGAGCATCATCGGCAAGGCCTTTGCCGTCGCCTGGTCGCTGGACGCCGATCGCTGGTATCGCCCGCGTGGTGACCGTTGGTTGCAGGCTTTGCGTTAGGCCAGCTTCGGCAGCCTTCCACGCAGGCTTTCGACGTCGTGCAGGCCGCGCTCGGCAATGAGTTCGCGCGCGGCATCGACCTGGCCCCATACATTCCACAGCAGCACGCCGCGCACGCGGCCATTGTCGAGGTAATAGACGACGCCTTCGCGGAACGGCGTGGTCCAGTGTTCGATCACATCGAGCCGGTCGTCGAGCATTCCCACCGCTTCGTAACCAAGATCGAACAGGTCGGAATAGAAGAATGGCAGCGTGGTGTACGGTTCATCCGCACCGGTCATGATGCGGCCTGCGTGGTGTCCCATACTGATCGCGGCGTTCTCGTGTTCCACGCGCAGGCTGGTACCCAATGCCGCATTGTGGAAATTGGCGACATCGCCGGCGGCGAAGATATCCGCATCCGTCGTGCGCAGGCGATCATCGACGACGATGCCGTTTTCGACCTTCAGTCCCGCCTGCTGCGCCAATTCGATATTTGGCGTCACGCCAAGTCCTGCGACTACGGCATCGACGCGCAGCGTCTTTCCATCGGACAATTTCAGATCGACTCCGCGGGCATCGGCGTTGCCCGCATCGACCTTGACCCCGGTGCGCAGCTCGACGCCGTGTTCGCGATAGTAACCGTTGAGAAACTCGCTCAGGGCCTCCGGGTATCGCCCTGCCCCAATTGCCTCACCCGGAAAGATCATCGTCACCTTGCAGCCATTGCTTGCCAGAGATGCAGCAAGCTCGCTGCCGATGAAACCGCCACCGATGACCGCGACATGCGCACCCTTCGCAGCGAATTTGCGTACAGCCTGATAATCGTCCAGCGTGCGAAAATTGATTACGCGTTCGCCAGCGAAGGGTAATTTGCGCGGCGTCGCGCCAGTAGCGAGCAGCAACTTGCGATAACGATAGGTGTCGCCGTGACCATCGCGTGCACTGTGCGCGGCGCGATCCAGCGCCACGATGCGCCGGCCCAGATGCAGCGTTGCACCCGTTTTCGCCGTGCCCAAGTCGATGGATTCGACGGGCTTGTCCTTCCACAGCGCCTTGGACAGCGGTGGTCGCTCGTAGGGCGCTTGATTTTCGTCGCTGATGATGCCGATGCGCGCCTTCGCATCGGCCTCGCGGATCGACTTGGCCGCGGCGTCGGCGGTCATGCCGCCGCCGATAATGAGGTGGTCGTAGTCGTGTGTCATGGGGTGCTCCATGAATTGATTACAACACAATCGAGCGTGCCGCTGCCCGCGCAACACCTCGACCGCCCGCGCGGCGGGCGGCGAGGATCGTGTCAAACGCGATGCAGGGTATTGCGGTCGGTGTGGTGCAATTCCTGCCCGATGGCCGCGAGCTTCAACACCAGATCGGAGGTGTAGCCGAATGTGCCATCATCGTTGAAGGTGAACGCGCTGTCGAAGCTCAGCAGTTGCGCGCGCTGCGACAGATATTTGTTTTGCAGGATGCCATAGTTGGCATCGCCCGCCTTGGCATTGAAGTGCAAGGTCTTGTCTTCCGCCTTGGCGCTGCTGCCGGCAAGAATGGCGATGCCGCGGCCGAATACGACCGAGCGCATGATCTGGCCGTTCTTCTTGTCCCACAACAGATAACCCACTTCATCGTGGAACGGATCCATCGCCTCTTCGCCGTGCCGCCAGGCGGTATTGTGATAGCTAAGTCCGTGGATGATTTGTTGGCCGTTTTCCTGGATCGGAATCGGCTTGAACGTGAATTTTTCGAAGAAGCCGGTCTCGGCGACCTCGTCTTCCTTGTTGTGGTACGACAAGTCGACGCCGACATTGCCTTCCCAGTTGCCGACGAACGGGGTCAGCGGGCCGAGCTTTCCGATGCGCTGCGGATTGCCCAACGGAATGGTTTTTGTGTTTGCCATGATGTCACCTCGCATTCTCAAACAAGAGTCAAGCTCACTTCGACATTGCCGCGCGTGGCGTTCGAATACGGACACACAATATGTGCCTTGTCGACGAGCGCCTTCGCGGCAGCGCGATCCATCCCCGGCAACGAAATCTTCAGTTCGACCTGAATGCCGAAACCATTCGGAATCGGGCCAATGCCGACCAGACCGGTGATCGACGCATCGGCGGGCATCGTGATCTTGTCGCGGCCGGCGACGAATTTCATCGCACCGAGAAAACACGCCGAATAGCCGCAGGCGAACAGCTGCTCGGGATTGGTACCCTCGCCCTT
>JAFEEK010000073.1 GCA_018241165.1 Pseudomonadota bacterium | reverse complement strand
GCCGACGGCAACATGGTCGCGACGACACAAACCGTGAACACGCATTTCGGCTCGTGCCTGGTGCCACCGGGAACGGGTGTGTTTCTCAACAACGAGATGGACGATTTCGCCCTCGTGCCCGGCGCGCCGAACGCTTACGGCCTGCTCGGCAACAAGGCCAATGCGCCGGCGCCGGGCAAACGCATGCTGTCGTCGATGACGCCAACGTTTGTGTTCAATCCGGAACGTGTCGGGGTGATCGGCTCGCCCGGCGGATCGACCATCATCACCCAGGTGTTCGAAGGCATCATGGCGTTCATGCACGGCGACAGCGCCGCGCAGATCGCCGCGACGCCGCGCTATCACCACCAATACCTGCCGGATGCGGTCTGGGTTGAGCCGGATGCGTTCGACGCGGACACCACGAAGGCGCTGCAGGCGATGGGTTACGACATCAAGCCGCGCGGCCACTGGGGCTTCATGAACGTGGTGACCTGGAACCTGAAGACGAACACGCTCGATGCCGCCAGCGATCCGCGACACGCGTCCGGATTGGGCGAGGTGAAGTGAAACTCTGGTCGATCCTGGGCAATTCCCAGCGCCTCGACGGTGGCGCCATGTTCGGCAATGCGCCGCGCGCGATGTGGGAAAAATGGATCGCGCCCGGCGCCGACAACCGCATTCCGCTCGCCTGCCGCGCGTTGCTTGCCCAGGACCTCGATGGCAAGAACGTACTGTTCGAAACCGGCATCGGTGCGTTCTTCGAGCCGAAACTGCGCGAGCGCTACGGCGTGGTCGAGGATCGCCACGTCCTGCTCGATTCCTTGCGCGCCGCGGGAATCGCGCACGCAGAAATCGACGTCATCGTGCTCTCGCACCTGCACTTCGACCATGCTGGCGGCCTGCTTGCGCCATGGCGCGAAGGCGCGGCGCCGGAGCTGCTGTTTCCGAAGGCGAAGTTCGTCGTCGGCAAGCGCGCGTTCGAGCGCGCCGTGCATCCGCATCCGCGCGACCGCGCCTCGTACATCGCCGAATTGCCGGAACTGCTGGAAAAATCCGGGCGCCTTGAACTGGTGGAAAACGCGCATTCCTTCGCGCTCGGCAAAAGCGTGCGCTTCAGCTTCAGCGATGGCCACACGCCGGGACTGATGCTGGCCGAAGTCGTGATGCCGGAGGGTGGCGTCGTTTTCTGCGCGGACCTGATTCCGGGACGGCCGTGGGTGCATCTGCCGGTGACGATGGGCTACGACCGCGCGCCGGAACTGCTGATCGACGAGAAGCGCGCCTTCCTCGAAGACAAGCTCGCGCGCAATGTGCGCCTGTTCTTCACGCACGACGTGCAATGCGCGCTGGCACGCGTCACGCGCGACGACAAAGGCAAGTTCGGCACCGCCGACGAATTGCCGGAATTGGCCGGCCTGGCGGCGTAGATGGCAAAACGCAAACGCAGGAAAGCATCCATGCCGCGTTGGCCGATCGCGGTCGTGATCGTCATTGCGATCGGCGCTGCACTATGGTTCGGGCGCGCGCATCTGGCGAAGTTGCAATTGCCGACGATCGCCAGCGCACCCGTCGGCGTGCTGACCGTGGATGCGGCGCATATGGATGCCGCCAACGACGGCCGTCGCGTGCGCGTGACCGGCATGCTCACTGCGGATGGCCCGGCACGCGATGCGCAACTCGGCATAACTGCCAACGCAGCCCTGCTTTTGCGTCATGTGGAAATGTTCGCGTGGCGCGAACACTGCTCCGGTGCGGCGTGCGGTTACGACACGGGTTGGGGAATTCCCGCGGATTCGCGCAAATTCCGTGAACCGAAAGGCCACGAGAATCCGCTCGCGCCATTTGCAAGCGCGCAATTCGTGGCGCAGGGACTCAAGCTCGGCGCGTTCACCATCGATCCGGGCTTGCTGACCGCACAGCGCGCGCCGCAAACCTACCCGGTGACCGACACCGGTCTTGCGCCAAACATGGCGGCGAGCTTCAGCGCCGATAACGGCGTGCTTTACGCCGGCGGCGATCCGGCACATCCGCAGGTCGGCATGCTGCGCGTGAGTTTCCGCGTCGTGCCGTTGGGTGCTGCGACGCTGGAAGGCGTGCAGCGCGGCGCCGCGCTATTGACGAAGTAGATTGGCTAAGCGGAAGCCTTGCCGAACAATTCGTCGGCATGGACCATGAAATACAATCCCGCGAACAGTTTCGGGTCGATCGAATAGCCCTCGCGCGCCTTGGCCAGCAGCCAGCGCGCGGCTTCGCTGCGCGGCACTTCATGCACGATGATGTTTTCGGTGCGGTCGCCGCCGCCGGCATGTTCGCGCACCAGATCGTATGCGCGCACGAACGCGATCATCTCGTTGCTCATCCCCGCGGATGACGGCCCAGCCATAAGGAATTCCACGCGCCCGGCGCGGTAGCCGGTTTCCTCGAGCAATTCGCGTTGCGCGGCGGCGATGGCCGTCTCGTCCGGGCCGCCATCGCGGTCGCCGACCAGACCCGCCGGCATCTCGATGGTTTTGGCCGAAATCGCCTCGCGCCATTGTTCGACGAACACGATCCGGTCTTCGTCGGTCACGGCCACGATGATCACGCCGCCGCCCGGGTTCGTGCGCTCGGCGAATTCCCAGCGCCCGCGCTTGCGCAGGCGCAGCCACTGGCCGTTGAAAAGAGTCTGCGTTTGCGTCATTCTGGCGCGTTTCCTGTTCCTGACCTGCGGCGGCGAACTTCGCCGGCGCGTTGCGGTCATACCCGCCTCACATCATCACGGATTCTCCCATGCCGATTCAATCCTTGCGCATTCCAACATTGCTCCTTGCAGCCGCGTTCGCGGCGGTCGCATGCGTCGCCAATGCCCAGCAGGCCGCGCCCGACGATGCCGCTGCCAAGGCGCAGGCCGAAATGGTCAAGCGCGCCGAGGCGCTTACCGAGAGTCAGGTCACGCAATCGCACGATGTGGCGGCGTTGAGCCGTCTTGGTCAGGTTTACGCTGCACAGGGCGACATGCAGCGCTTTGTCTGGGTGCTCAAGCGCGTCGGCGAACTGTCGCCGAATTCGGGCGATCTGAAGATGCAACTGGCCATGGCTTACGCCAGGCTTGGCGACAAGCCGCATGCGTACGACACCCTGATTCGCATGCAGACACAGGGTTTTGGCTATGACATTTCCAACGATGCCCGTTTTGAGCCGATTCGTGGCACCAAGGTGTGGGATTACCTTGTCGCCAATCTCAATGTGAATGCCAAACAGTTTGGCGAAGGCAAGACTGCGTTTTCGCTGCCCAAGGGCGATTACCTGTATGACGCGCTGGCGTGGGACGCCAAGCGCGGCGACCTGCTCGCCGGCAGTGCGCGCGACGGTGCAATCCGGCGCGTGGACGCGCGCGGCAAGCTGGCGGACTTCATCAAGACCGACGCCGCCAACGGCCTGTGGGGCGTCGACTCGCTGGCGGTGGACGCCACGCATGGCAAGCTGTATGCCGGTAGTTCGTCGACCGTGATTTACCAAGGCTTCAATGGCGACAATGCCGGCAAGGCCGGGATCTTCGAGTTTGATCTTGCGAGCGGGACACTCCTGCACAAATACCTGTTTGATCCGGGCGACGGCGTGCACCGGCTGACCGCGTTGGCTGTAGGCGCCGACGGGAAGGTCTATGCCGCCGATGCCGCGCGCAAACAGATTTTCAAACTCGAGGACGGCAAGCTGCGCGATATCCTCAACAATCCCAAACTCACGCGTTTCAGCGCGTTGACCGTTTCCGGCGACGGCCGCACGCTGTACCTGGCCGACTATGCGGCCGGCATCTTCGGTTTCGATCTCGCTACCGGCAAGGCGTTCGAGATCGGTTACGATCCCTCTCGCCTCGTACTCGGCGGTATCGTCTCGATGAATTGGTACGATGGCACCCTGATCGTTGTCGAGGATGGCATGGTGCCCAAGCGCATCATGCGCCTGCAACTGGACAAGGACGGACGCACGATCAAGAACGCGATGCCGCTCGATGTGGCGCATCCGGAATTCACGTCGCTGGACGCAAGTGCCATTGCGGGCGACAAGCTGTACACCATCGTCAATCGCCAGGCCGGCCTGTACGACGACCACGGCGTGTTGACCGATGCGGACAAGCTGGCGCCGACGGCGATCTTCCGCAGCAATTTGCGCTTTGCCTGGGGTCAGAGCGGCGTCAGCGGGGGCGGCGCGTCGGAAATCGCGCCGGACAAGGCGGGCAAGCCCAAGAACGTCGACATGAAGCCGGGCGTGCCTGCGCCACCCAGCGGCGCGCCATCCGAACCGCACGAAAAGCACTGATCAGGCCTGCAGCAGTTCCTTGCAGCGCTTGCGGGTCAGCGGCCCGAAGCGCAGGGTTTCGAGCAACTGGTCAAGCACAATTGCATCACCGCCGCGCCGCGCGAGTTCCGGTGCGGTCGCAGGCACCGGCGCATCCAGCGCGATGCTGGCGAGCGTGCGCGACAGCATCGCCTGCGCGCGGTGTTCCTTGAGCCGTGCATAGGTCTGTCCGGCGCCGCGCAGGCGCAGGTACGGCACTTCCTCGATGCGCGCGTACAAGGCATCGAGCGAGTCGAAGTTGGCGAGCAGTTGCGCTGCGGTTTTCGCACCGACGCCGGGCACGCCGGGGATATTGTCCACGGCATCGCCGGTCAAGGCCAGGTAATCGACGACCTGGTCCGGGCGCACGCCCAGGCGCTGCTTGACGCCGTGCGCGTCCCAGCGCTGGTCTCTGGAAAAATCCCACTGCTCGTCGTCGTCGCCGATGAGCTGGCCGAAGTCCTTGTCCGCCGAGACGATCACGCTGCGCATGCCGTGCGCGCGCGCGACCACGACTGCGCTACCGATCAGGTCGTCGGCTTCGTACTGCGTGTCGCGCAATACGCAAAGTCCGAGTGCGGCGGCGACGCGCTTGCAGTAGTCGAATTGCACCTTCAATTCCGCCGGCGGCAATTCGCGATTGGCCTTGTAGGCCGGATAGATCGCATTGCGGAACGAACTGGTCAGCGATTCGTCGAACGCGACCACGATGTGGGTCGGTTGCGTGCGTTCAAGGAAATCGCACAGGAAACGGGTGAAGCCGTGCACGGCGTTGACCGGTGCGCCGTCGCTGTCGACAAAATCCGGCGGCATGGAATGCCAGGCGCGGAAGATATACAGGCTCGCGTCGATGAGGTGCAGCGTCTGCGTCACAGGCGCAACTCGCCGACGACGTCGGTCAAGATCGGACGCGTGCGTTCCGGCGCAGCCTCGCGCTGCGTGCCGATATGCACGAAAGCGACGATGCGTTCGTTGGCGCCAAGCCTTAACAGTGCCGCGGCATCGGCGTCGTAGGCTGCCCAGCCGGTCAGCCATTGCGCGCCGAAGCCCAGCGCCAGTGCGCCGAGCAGCAGGTTGTAGGCGATGCAGCCGGCGGAAAGAAGCTGCTCTTGCGCAGGAATCTTGGGATGGTGTTCGTCGATGCGCGCGATCACGGCAATGATGAGCGGCGCGAAGGTGAAACGCTCGCGATCCTTCATCAGCAGTGCGGGCGCGATATCCGGTTCAATGCGCTGATGGATCTGCGCGAGTTTTTCGCCAAGCGCTGCGCGCGTCTCGCCGGCAATCGTCAGCAATCGCCACGGCGCCAGCTTGCCGTGATCGGGAACGCGGATCGCAGCGGTCAGCAAGCGTTCGAGTTGCGCAGGCGTCGGCCCCGGCTCGCCAAGCTGGCGCGCGGGCGTGGAACGGCGGGAATCGAGCAGGTCGAGCAAGTCCATGTCGCAACTTCGTGTGGGAATCCGCAAAGGATAGCAGCCGCGCGCGTCATGGCGTGCGGCAGGCGAACGGCAGGCAGGCATGCAGCCACGGAAACATCGGCAGCCACGGCCCGGCCAGTGTGAGCACGGCGCTGGCGAGCAGGGCAAAGCCGGCGATGCGTCGCGCAGCAGGCCTGGCGCTGAAGCCGGCGAAGCGCTGCGCGCCGAACGCGGCGAGTGTCATCGATGGCAGCGTGCCGATGCCGAACGCAGCCATCGTCATCGCACCATGCAACGCGTCGCCCTGCAGCGCCGAAATGATGAGGACGGTGTAGACAAATCCACATGGCATGAAGCCCCAAACCATGCCGAACGCGAGCGCGCGCGGCAGACTGGTCACCGGCAGCAGGCGCCGGCCCAGCGGGGCGATGCGTTGCCACAATTTATGGCCGATGCCGAAGCCCGGATCGCGCACGCGCCCGAACGCGACCAGCGCGCCGAGCAACAGCGCGGCGGCAGCGAGTACGCGCAGCGCGCGTCGCACCGATTCGATGTCGAGCACGCCGATCAGCGCGCCGAGCGCGCCGCCGAGCAGCAATCCGGCCAGCGTGTACGACGCGGCGCGTCCGATCTGGTATCCGATCAACAGCCATGGACGCGGGCGTCCGTCCGCGCGCCTGGCGGTGGCGATGCCGAGCGCGGCGGAAATTCCGCCGCACATGACCAGGCAATGTCCGCTGGCGGCCAGGCCGAGCAGCAATGCGGCGAAAAGGGTCAGCGAATCACTCACGCTGGCGTGTCCTTCGAGTCGTCTTGCTGCGCGTCGGCTTGTTTGGGAGCCGGATCGTCGAGCAGCGGCAGCAATTTCGGCGTGTCCATGTCGTCGAACTGGTCGTGTTCCACCGCCCAGAAGAACGCGATGCCGGCGCCGACCAGAAGCAGGATCGACAGCGGAATCATGATGACGAGGATATTCATGGACTGCTGCGCAATTCCGCCAGCTCGGCAGCGGGGATTTTCGCCGATTCGTTGCGGCCGATGCGCAACGCATTGAGGATCACGACGAGTGAACTCATCGACATGCCGATCGCGGCCAGCCACGGCGGCACGAATCCGAGTGCGCCGAGCGGCACCACGGCAAGGTTGTAGGCCAGTGCCCAGCGCTGGTTCTGGCGCAGCACGGCCAGTGTCTCGCGCGCAATCGCGCGCGCGTGTGCCAGCGCCGGCAGGTTGTCGCCATCGAGCACGATGTCGCCAGTCGCCTGCGCCACTTCCGAACCGGATGCGAGCGCGACGGCGACGTCCGCGCCGGCCAGTACCGGCGCATCGTTGATGCCGTCGCCGATGGCGAGGACGCGCGCGCCGCCGGCGCGCAGCGTGCGCAGGCGTTCGAGTTTGTCCGCCGGACTCATGCGCGCATGCCAGGATTCGATGCCCAGCCGCTGCGCCACGGCTTCGACTTTTGCGTGCGCATCGCCGCTGGCCAGCTCTACGCTCACGCCGTCGGCGCGCAGCGCGTCCAGTGTCGCGCGCGCGCCTGCGCGCACGCGTTCGCGCAAGTGGAACGCCGAAAGGATTTTCCCGTCTTCGGCAAGAAATACCGCGGCATCGTCTGCGCCGACCGCGTGGCTGTCGAGTGCAAATCCGCGCTGGCCGAGGCGCAGATGGCGTCCATCGACCATGCCTTCGATACCGCTGCCGGCATGCGTGCGCACCTCGCTTGTGGTTCTGACGGGCGCATCGCGTGCAGCGCGAGCGAGCGCCTGAGCGACCGGATGTGTGCTGCCGCGCGCGAGCGCCGCGGCGCGCGCAAGCGCCTCGTCCGGATCCAGCGCATCGATGCTCGTGAGGTCGAGTTCGGCACAGGTCAAGGTGCCGGTCTTGTCGAACACGGCATGCGTGGCCAGCGCCAGATTTTCGATCGCGTCGGTATGCACGACGAACACGCCGCGCGATGCCAGCACCGATAGCG
>JAFEEK010000072.1 GCA_018241165.1 Pseudomonadota bacterium | reverse complement strand
GTTGCCGCCGACGAAGCGCGGCATTTCTCGCTGCTGCAATCCCGCCTCGCCGAACTTGGCGGCGCCTATGGCGATTTCGATGCCCACGATGGCCTGTGGGAGATGGCGGTAAAGACGGCCGATTCGTGCCTCGCGCGCATGGCCCTGGTGCCGCGCGTGCTCGAGGCGCGCGGTCTCGATGTCACGCCCGGCATGATCGCGCGCCTGCGCGACGTTGGCGACGCGCAGAGCGCGGCAATTCTGGAAATCATCCTGCGCGAGGAAGTCGCGCACGTCGCCGCCGGTTCGCGCTGGTTCGCGCATTGTTGCAAGCGCGCGGGCCGCGATCCGGACATCACGTTTGCCGCACTCGTTGCCGAACACGTGCGCGGCGCGATCAAGGGCCCGTTCAACGTGGATGCGCGCCTGGCCGCCGGGTTTTCCGCGGCAGAACTGGCGCGCCTGGAAGCCGCCGCATGATGCGCCGCAGCGCATGCGCCGTCGCGCTGGTGCTGGTGTGGATCATCGTGCTCGGCTGGGCGGCAGGGCTTTCGTTGCACACGCCGTTGCATCCGTCGCACACGAAGACACTGGCCGGCGATGCCTTCCGCGTCGTGCTCGGCGCCGGCGTGCAGGACGAAAGCAGCTTGCGCGTCGGCGCGGTCGGCGACGACGGCAATGCCCTGCAATCGACTACGTTGAATGAAATCCACGCCGCCGACTTCCCGATCCTGCGCTACCGCTTCGACGGATTTCCGCAGACCCTGGAGCTGTCGCTGGTGTTCCGCCGCGCCGATTCGCCGAACGACGTGCACAGCATCACGGTGCCATGGCCGGGCGCGGGCTGGCAGACCGTTGATTTGCGCAAGCTGCCGGATTGGCGCGGCGACATCGTCGAGTTGGGTTTCGCCGAATACGCCACCGCGCAGCTGGTGCCGCCGAGCGTCGCATTCAAACCGTTCCGTTTCGACCGCGCGCAACTGCAATCGCTGTCGTGGCGTGGCGGCCTTGCCGCATTGTCTGCATCGTGGTTCGCTTACGTGCCGTGGGCGCTGCACTCGATCAGCGCGCTGGTGCCCGATCGCGCCACGTATGGCACCGCCTCGCCATTGCCGATCCTTGGCACTGGCATCGTTTTGAGCGTTCTCGTCCTGGCGACAATCCTGCGCTGGCCGTGGCGGCGCCATGGGCGCGGCGTTGCGCTGGGAGCGCTGCTGCTGTGGGCCGCGCTGGATGCGCGCTGGCTGCACGATTTTTCCATGCGCCATGCGCTGACCGAGCATCTGTACGCGGACAAGACCTGGGACGAACGCCAGCGCCTGTTGCCGGACCAGGACCTGGCCTTCATGGCTGCGCAGGTGGCCGGCTGGCTGGACTCGCAGCCGCCCGGACAACGCCTGCTCGTGGCCGCGGATTCGAACTACATATTCCTGCGCCTGATCTACCTGTTGCTGCCGCACGATGTCGCGCTGTTGCAGGTCGCCGGGGACGCACCGCTTCCGCGCGAAAGCCTGATCCTGCTGTATTCCGGTTCGCAATGGCGCTACGACGAGCACCGTGCCGCGATCATTGGCGGGCAGCGGGAGTATCCGGCCGATCCGGTTTTCGAAAGCGGATTGGCGCATGTGTACCGCTTGCGCGGCGGTGTGCCATGAGCCTTGCGATCGCGTGGCTGCTGCCGCTTGCTGCGGGAATCGCACTGTGGCAGGTGTTCGCACCGCGCCGCGGCCAGGGCTGGCTCGCGGCTGCCGCCGGCTACGGCAGCATCTTCGGCTTGCTGCTGGCCGCGCTGGCGACCGATCTGTTCGCGCGATCCGACACGACGCGGGCATGGATACACGCGGCCTTGCCGCTGGCGATCCTGGCCATGGCGGCAGGCCTTGTGGCGTGGCGGCGCATGCGTCGTCGCGCTCCACTCGCTGTTGAAAAAGTGGAAAATGCCAATAAGTGGACAACGGGACTGCTTGCCGTCGCGATGGCGTCGCTGGTGTTCCGCGGTTGGCTGATGTTGCGCGAAATCTGGCTGCGGCCGACCTTTCCGTGGGACGCCTGGGATGCCTGGGCGGTCAAGTCCAAGACCTGGTTCCTGCTTGGCCATTACGCGCCGTTCGTGTCCATGCCCGACTGGTTGGCGCATCCGGCGCAGGAACTTTATACATCCATCGCATGGGCGTATCCGGCCACGCTGGCGTGGATGCAGGTCTGGTTCGCCAGCGCCGCCGGCGGCTGGATCGAGCCGCAGGTCAACCTGCCATGGTTTGCCTTGTGGATCGGCCTGTTGCTCGGCCATTACGGACAGTGGCGGGCGCTCGGGGTGTCGCGCGTCATTGCGCTGGCGGCGATGTATGCGCTCGGCTCGCTGCCCCTGCTCGACGTGCATGTCGCGCTGGCCGGTTACGCGGATTTGTGGCTGGCGACGATCCTCGGTTTTGCCGCGCTGGCCTGGCTGCGCTGGCGGCGCGAGCGCGACGCCGGACAACTCGTCGTCGCCATTGCCTGCGCCGCATTGCTGCCCGCGATCAAGCTCGAAGGCGCGGTCTGGCTGCTGTTGTGCGCGGCGGTGGCGATCTATGACGTCCTGCCGCGGCGCTGGCGGCGCTGGGCGCTGGCCGTGGCGGCAGCCGGCGTGCTCATGCTGGTTCTTGTCAGCCGCATGCGCGTGCCGGTTCCGGGCCTGGGCTGGGTCGAGATAAGCCACAGCCGCATCGTGGTTCCCGCGCTCGGCGAATACGCACTGGCCTTCCATGCCGACGCGTTGGCAAGCGTGCTCAATGCGTTGTTCGTGCAGCCGAACTGGCACCTGCTGTGGTGGTTGGCGCCGTGCATCGCGATCTGGCGCTGGCGCGCGCTGTGCGACGACGCGGCATTGCGCCACCTCGGCGCATTCGTGCTGCTGGGTTTCGGATTCCTCGTGTTCCTGTTCGTGTTTACCGACGCGTCGCGCTGGGCGGAAAGCTATACCGCGGTCAATCGCCTGATCCTGCAACTGGTGCCGGCGACGGTCACGGTATTGGTATTGATGAGTAAGCAGCCGTCACCTGCGGCACGATTCGTTCCAGCGTGAACTCGCACAGAAAGCGCTCGTGGCCCGCGTCCCCGAATCGCTTGCGCATCTGCGCATCGCCTGCCATCCGGCGGATCGCCGCGGCCAGCGCCTCGACGTCGCCCGGGGCAACCAGCAATCCGGTTTCGCCATCGCGAACGACATGGCCCACGCCGGACCCGGCAATGGCGCTGGCGATGGTCGGCAGTCCCGCGCGCATGGCTTCGAGCAGCACCATGCCGAACGATTCGGCGCGTTCGGTCGAGGGCAGGCAGAACACATC
>JAFEEK010000071.1 GCA_018241165.1 Pseudomonadota bacterium | reverse complement strand
CGCAGGCACGCGGGCTTCATGGCTGTTTGTCCACCGGTAGCGGCGCGAGGATCTGCTCCAGGTAATCGCGCTCGCCCTGCGCGCGGATCAGGTGCGGATACCTCAATCCATCCGCGTATTCGATCGTGTACGCCGCCGTCACGCCATCGCCCTCGGCACTCAGACGCAGCGGTTTTTTGCTTTGCTGCGCCTTCACCATTTCATCGCGCAGCACCTGTTTGCTGTACGCACGGTCGTTCACCGAGAGCAGCTTCATGCCCGGCGCGAGTCCGGCCTTGAACGCCGGGCCATTCCAGAGCACGTCTTCGACCTTGCCGGCCTTGTCCAGGAACAGGCCGAGCGAGAACATTTCATTCACGCCCTTGCCTTCGAGTTCGCCCATGCCGACATTTTCCAGCGCGTTCTGGTAACCCGACAACCTGGCGGCGTAGTCCAGGCGCCAGCCGCTGGCGTCGATGCCGGACAGCAACGGCACCTGCGCGCCGACGCCATCCAGCCAGTTGCGCAGGAATCCGTCCCAGTCGAACGGCTGTACCGCGTTCAGACCCTTGATGACGTCGTCGCGCGTGTAGGTGCGGGTGACGACACTGCCATCGTCGACGCCGAAAAACGCGCGCGCGAAGTCGTCTACGGAATGTTTGTCGTTGCTCAATTGCCGGATCTTCATGTCGACCGCGAGCCACAACAACTGGCCTTCGCGGTAGAAATCGGTTTGCCGGCGCCAGTTCGACCAGGCTTCGGACGAGCCGTACACGATTTGCGCGGCGCGCGTGGTATCGATGAGCGGGCGCCAGTCGCGGCCGGTGCGGTGTGCCATTTCGGCAGCGCGATAGGCGACCACGTCGCGCCAGGTTTGCGCCGACCACAAGCCGCTGCGCACGGTCAGCACGTCGCCCAGATACACGGTGAGCCCTTCGTACACCCACAACAATTCGCCGCGCTGGGGCCGCTCGAAATCCGGCCGCCACAGTCCGGCAGGGCGCATGAACTTGCCGTTCCACGAATGCGTGTATTCGTGCGGCAGCAGCGAGGCGTCGAGCATGAAGTGGTCGGCGTCGGCGAAAAGTTTCGCGCCGCTGCGCGCGCGATCGTCGCTGGATTCGTGATGTTCCAGGCCGCCGACCGAGGTGTGGTCGCTCGCGGTCAACAGCAGGTGGTAATCGTCGTAATGATGCGAGCGGAACAGCGCCTGTACCTGTTCGATCATGCGCCGGAAAGCGCCGATCTGCGCGTCCGAAATCTTCAGCGCCGCGGCGCTGTCGCCGACCATGTCGAGGTAGCGATGCACGCCGGAGCCCGCCGGCGTCAGGTCGATCTCGCGGAAATACTTGCCGGCGATCACCGGTGAGTCGACCAGGGTGTTGAACGCGACCGGCTTGAACTCGATGCGTTTGCCGTCGCGCTTTTGCGTTTTCAGCGCGCTGGCGTAGCCCCAGTCGGCGGGAATCTCCAGCGCGGGCCGGTAGACCAGTGCCTTGGTCGGATATCCGGACTGGTAGAGCGCGACATGATCCCAGGTCAGGTCCACGAGGTTCGGCGTGATCCGGCTGTGATCGGGAAACTGGAAGCGGATTTCGATCCGCTCGACGCCGGCGGGAACGCTCAGGTGGAACGCGAACATGTCCTCGTCGTCGCGCTGCCACGCGATCGGCTTGCCGGCAGCGGCGATCTGCAGGCCCATCAGCGTGTCGATCGGGCCATCGGGCGAGTGATCGCCGGGAATCCACTTCGGGTAATACAACGTCAGCGGGCCGGGCGCGACCGGCATCGACTCTTCGACAAACAGGATCTTTTGCGCCGGATTGGGCAGGCGCACGGTCAGATCGACCGGGCCGGGCGCGGCGGCATCCGCGCCGAATGCGAACCCGGATGCGGCGAGCGCAAGCAGGCCGAGGAAAGTTGCCAGTCGTTTCATGCTTGCCTCCGGACAAAGGGTGACGCCACGTGAGCGCGCCGGTGAAATCACGCCATCGATCGTACCCGCCGCTGCCGCCACATCCACAGGTAATACAACGGCAGGCCGGCCAGCGTGATCGCGATGCTGGCGATGGTGGACCAGAACTGCGCATACAGCGCATTGGCGACCACGACGAAGGTGGCGAGCGCGAACAGCGCCGGAACCAACGGGTAACCGACAGCGCGGTACGCGCGCGGAAAATCCGGGCGCTTGCGGCGCAGGATGAACACGCCGATCGCGCACAGGGCGAGGAACGGCCACACGCCAAGTACGTAGCCTTCGGCCAGCTGCATGAAATCGCGCAGCAGCACGTAGATCACCGCGATCACGACGATGAAGCCGATCGCGACGTAGGGCGTTTCGTATTTGGGATGCACTTTGCCGACGGTGCGGAAGAACAGGCCATCCTCGGCCATCGCGAAGAACACGCGCGGACTGGACAGGATGCTGCCGTTCAAGGTGCCGAACACCGACAGCATCACCAGCGCGCCGATCAGCGAGACGCCGGCGCGCCCCATCACCACCATCGCGGCATCGGTGGCGACGGATTTGGATGCGGCGAGTTCGGCTACCGGCAGCGCGCGCACGTACGCGGCGTTGATCAGCAGGTACACGGCCATCACCACCAGCACGCCGCCGACCAGGGCCAGCGGCAGGTTGCGCTGCGGATTCTTCACTTCGCCCGAAATGGTGGTCAGGTTCTGCCAGCCATCGTAGGCCCACAACGCCGCGATCAGGCCGATGCCGATGCCGGACCAATTGGCCACGCCCATGGGCTCGGCATTGAGCGGGTTGTGCTCGCCGCCGGGCGCGAGGAAGAAGATCGCGGCCGACAGGCCCACGATCGCCAGCACCTTCGCGCTGCTGGAGATGTTCTGGATCGCGGCGCCCAGTTTCACCGAGCGCACGTTGGCGATCGCAACCAGGACGATCAGCGCCGCCGCGATCGCATGTTGGACGGGCACCGGAATCGGCACGAAGAAACCCAGGTATTCGGCGAACATCAGGCTCTGCGCCGCCCACGAGATCGGCGTGGTCAACAGCCACATCCAGCCGAACAGGAAGGCGAGCGGCCGGCCATAGGCTTCGCGCAGGTAGACGTACGGCCCGCCGGCCGCGGGATACATGGCGGCAAGTTCGGCGATCGACAGCGCCCCGAACAGGGCGACGATGCCGCCGAGTATCCACACCAGCGCGATGCCGGTCAGGTTGCCGGTATCCGCAGCGATGCCCGAAGGCACGCGAAAGATGCCGCTGCCGATCATGATGCCCACGACCACGGCCATGCCGGTGACGAGGCCGAGCTTGCGCGGCAGTTCGCGCGGCGTGCTGGTGACGGATTCGTTCATTGGGCAATCCTACCCGTTCGCCGTGGCGCTGCGCAGGCCCGCGCAAAGCCGTAGCGCGCTTCGCCATGAAGATGTGCAAGTGCGTCCGAACGCGCAGCCGTTCGCGGTTTCCGGCGTGACGCGGCGACGCGGCACGGTGCGCAATCCATAACCCGCAGCTATGCCGGATGCCGGTCTTTTCATTAACGGATTGCGGTGGCCGATGAGTATTCTCGACGGCGTGCTGCGCGCTTGCGGCTTGTTGCCGCCGTCCGCGCGCGGTCCTTTTGCAGTTCCAATGCGCTGAAACCGGCGCGCTCGCCGCGCTGAATCCGTCACGGCTATCCAAGCAATTGGGGGGTACGCACCATGAAGAGCACGTCTGCACGCACTCAGCATCGCAATAGCGTTTTCCGGCGCAAGGCGCTGGCGCTTGCCATCGCCTCGGCCGCCATGGGCCTGACCGGGACCGCATTCGGCCAGGCGACCACCGGCACCATCTATGGCACGGCTCCGGCCGCGCCGGGCGAGACGATCCAGATCACCGGCGGCGCGGGCTTCAACCGCACCATTACGGTGGATGCATCCGGCAAGTATTCGATCACGCTGCCGGTCGGCACCTATACCGTGGCGCTGATGCGCGACGGCAAGGTGGTGCAGTCGCGCACCGGGATCAGTCCGGTTGCGGCCGGCGCCATCGCCGTGGATTTCGCGGCCTCGGCGGCGACCACGCTATCGGAGGTCAGCGTCAGGGCAAGCGCCGCGGCGATCGATGTCACGACCACCAACCAGGTCACGACGATCACCGCCAAGCAGTTGCAGCAACTGCCGCTGCAACGCACGGCCGAAAGCATCGCGATGCTCGCGCCAGGCGTCAACATGGGTTCGCCCGAACTCGCCGGCGGCCCGCTCGGCACCCCGATCAACGTATTCGGCGGGGCTTCGACCGCCGAAAACGCATACTACTTCGATGGCATGAACACGACCGAGCTGCTCAACAACCAGGGCGGCATTTCCCTGCCCTACGGGGCGATCGAGCAGCAACAAACCTTCATCAGCGGCTACGGCGCCGAGTACGGGCGCTCCATCGGCGGCGTGATCAACCAGATCGGCAAGAGTGGCTCCAACGAGTGGCATTTCGGCGCCCGCGCCCTGTGGCAACCGGCGGGGTTGCGCTCCGATCCGGTCAACTACTACTTCGCCAACCCGTTGTCCACGGACCCGGGTGAGGCGCCCGGCGACATCCAGCATTACCGCAAGCTCAACCGTTCGGCGGAAACGATCTACGACGCCTACGTCAGCGGCCCGATCATCCAGGACGAACTGTTCTTCTTCCTCGCCGTCGAGCAGGACAACTCCCACGGCACCACGGTCGGCGCGGTCGACGAGTCGCTGGTCAACCACTACACGGTGCACCAGCCGAAGATCTACGCAAAGTTGAACTGGAACATCAACGACGCCAATGTCTTCAGCCTGACTGGCCTGCAAAGCCAGAACAAGGTCTGGTCCTCGAACAACGATTTCGATTACGCGACCTTGCAATCGGGCGGATTCGCTGGTCTTGGCCAGACTTCCAAGACCAGCTTCCGCACCTGGATCGCGAACTATTCTTCGTATTTGACCGACAACCTGACCCTGAACGCCATGCTCGGCAAGATGCATGGCGAGTACTTCACGAACCAGCCGGCGTTCCCCGGCTATGACCCGTCGCTGCCGCACATCGCGAGTTGCTCCTACCAGGATCCGGCGTTCCTGCCGCCCGACAACAGTTGCGTTTCCAACGCGCAGGGCAACTCGTCCATCGCCAATCCCGCGCACCGCGAGTCGATCACGAACTACCGCGTCAGCTTCGACTACAAGTGGCACACGCACGATTTCCAGATCGGCATCGACAACATCAATTCCTACGACTTGAACGACGGCAGCAAGAACCCGGGACCGGGCTATCAGTGGATCTACGGCCAGGTCGATGGCGGCCAGGATGTCTTCGCCGGCACCCCGAGCGTGCCGCCGTACGTCGGGCCTTCGACGCAGTGCGGTCCTGCCGACGGCAACGGCAACATCACCTGCTACTACGTGCAAAAGCATACCGACCTGAGCGTCGCCAGCGTGCGCGTCGCCCAACGCGCCGCCTATGTCGTGGACAACTGGCAGGTGACTCCGAACCTGTTGTTGAACCTGGGCCTGCGCGACGATCGTTTCGTCAACTACGACGGCTCGGGCGTGCCCTACATCAGCGAAACCAAGCCGCAGTGGGCGCCGCGCCTGGGCTTCAGCTGGGACGTGCACGGCGATTCCAGCCTGAAGGTGTTCGGCAACGCCGGCCGCTACTACCTGGCGCTGCCGCTGCAACTGGCCTTGTCGATCGCCTCGCCGGTGACCAACGCCGGCATCTACGGCACCTACACCGGCATCGACCCCGCGACCGGCGAACCGATCGGCTTCACGCCCCTGCCGCAGAATCCGTCGACCGGCGTGTCGGTCGACAGCGAGTACGGCCAACCCAAGGATCCGCGCATCTCCGCGGCGCAGAACATCAAGGCGCAATTCTCCGACAACTATGTGGTCGGCATGCAGCAGCAGTTCCACATGCTCGATACCGACTGGGTGTTCGGCGCCACCGGCACGTTCCAGCGCATGCGCCGCATCATCGACGACTACGACGCGATCCAGAACGAATGTGCCGCAGGCCGGGCGCAAGGCTATGACTGGATGACCGCCGAAACCTGCACCGACTGGGCGCAGAGCCTGATCATGATCAACCCGGGCGAAACCAACAAGATCCTGATGAGAAAGCCCGACGGCTCACTGGTGCCGGTGATCTTCACGCGCCAGGACCAGGGCTTCACGATGGGTGCGAAGCGCCGTTACGTATCGCTGGACTTGTCGCTGGAACATGCCTGGGACGGCAAATGGTTTGCCAAGGTCGACTACGTGATTTCCAAGACCTGGGGCAATTCCGAAGGTCCGGTCAGCACGTATTCGCAGCAGAGCGGATCGTACGAGTCGCTGACCACGGCATGGGATTTCCCGGAACGCATGGAATACTCCAACGGCATCCTGCCGAACGACCGCAGGCACCAGATCAAGCTGTTCGGCGCGTATGCGCTGACCCATGAATGGACGCTCGGCGCGAACATGTACATCGCGTCCGGCACGCCACGCCTGTGCCGCGGCGCCTATGGCCCGGACCAGATCCGCCTGCATGGCTCGCGCACCTACTACTGGTGTGGCGGCGTGCCGGCGCCGCCAGGATCGCGCGGTCGCTTGCCGTGGACGCACCAGGTCGACCTCAACGTCGACTACAAACCCGATTGGGCCGACCGCAAGGTGGACTTCAACCTTGCCGTGTTCAATGTGTTCAACCAGCAGACGCCGTTGTTCTACAACGACTTCTTCGGTTCGACCATCAGCCCGAACCCGAACTTCGGCCAGGTCCAGGATACGTTGCCGCCGCGCAGCGTGCGATTCTCGGTGTCCTACGATTTCTAAGCAAGGTTCGAGTCTCCCGCCGGGTTCACGCCCGGCGGTTTTTTTTGCAACCCGCAAGCCAGCTGTGTAGCCTGCCATGCTTGCGTCGCAAGCCCATGATTCCATGACGTCACCACGAGATTCCCTTCCGTCGCACGCCGCGCCGCGGCCGGCGCTCTCGTCGACGGCCACGCGCATGCTCGCGCGCGCGCGCCAGGAATGGCAACAGCGCCGCTTCGACGCCGCCGAACAATCGCTTGCCAATGTGCTGGCGCTGGCGCCGGGCGAACCCGAAGCCATGCGCATGCTCGGCATGGCCGCGCAACGCAATGGCAAGCACGCCAAGGCCGTCG
>JAFEEK010000070.1 GCA_018241165.1 Pseudomonadota bacterium | reverse complement strand
GCCAGCCCAATCCCGCCTACAACTACGCCGGCGAGGAATTCCTGATTTACGAATTGTCGCAATTGCTCAACGTGCCGGCCTCGCGCATGGCGGACGAAACGCAGCTGCCGTTGCTGATGACCCGCACCGGCGACCAGCGCGCCGCGGTGCGCATCGACAGCGTCATCGGTTCGCGCGAAATCGTGGTCAAGTCGGTCGGCCCGCAGATCAGCTCGATCCCGGGCATCTTCGGCGCCACGATCATGGGTGACGGTTCGGTCGTGATGATTCTCGACCTGGCCCCGCTCGTGCGCCGCAGCGCCGCGCTGCGCGAGCGTGCAGAGGCCGGCGAGGTCATGCTGCCGGTCGCGCCAATCGCGGTCGAACCGGTCGTGGAACCTCGCGCGCACCCGCTGATCATGGTGGTGGACGATTCGATCACCATGCGCAAGGTCACCACGCGCGTGCTCGAGCGCAACGACATGGACGTGGTCACCGCGAAGGACGGTCTCGACGCGGTCGAGAAGTTGCAGGACAAGGTACCGGACGTGGTCCTGCTCGACGTGGAAATGCCGCGCATGGACGGCTACGAGCTGGCCACCTACATGAAGAACGACGCACGCCTGAAGCAGGTGCCGATCATCATGATCACTTCGCGCACCGGCGAGAAACACCGCCAGCGCGCATTCGAAATCGGCGTGGAGCGCTACCTCGGCAAGCCGTACCAGGAAGCCGACCTGCTGCGCAACGTGCAGGAAAGCCTGAGCGCCAAGAACCCGGGATTGCACCGTGCCTGAGTCCAACGCCATTGCGGTTGCGCTGCTGTACCAGGCCGGGCAACTCGGCAGTCACCTGAAGAACGCGCTTGGCGAGCTTGGCGCCGCGGTCGTGTACGAGGCCGCGCCCTCGGCGATCGATCGCGACGCGCTGGAAAACTCCGGCGCGCGCGTCGTCATCGTCAATCTCGACGCCGATAGCGACGCCTACATCGATGCGCTGTTCGACGTGCTCGACGCCGGCGACTACGAGGTCGTGTTCAACGACGCGCAGGTGTCGTCCAACCTGCAAGGCTGGGACCAGGCGCGCTGGGTACGTCATCTGGGCGCCAAGATCCTGAGCAAACCCGAGAACATCGAACCACCGCGCCCGCCCGGCGCAGAGCCGGTGCCTACGCCGGTGCAGACGTCGGCTGCCGGCGTTCCGGTAGCCGAAAGGCCCGGCGTCGCGTTGCCCGAGCCGCAGGCAGCGCCGATTCCTGCATTCGATATTCCCAGTTCGGAACGGCCGACGGTGAAGATGCCGTTGCCGCCGGAGCTGCTTGCCGAACCGCCACAGGCGCCCACGCCAGTCGAACCGGCTGCCACGATCGATGCGGCCGGCCTGTCCGAATTCGCGAAGCTGATCCAGGAGCCGGAGCCTGCGCCGATGGCGGTCGCCGCGACGCCAGCACCGATTCCCGACCTCGGCGATTTCGCTGCCGAGCTCGACGCGTTGTTTGCGACCGCCGGTGAAACCCCGGCAGTCGAGTCGAACGCCGCCCCGGGAACGCCCGTGGTCGGCGCTGCGTTCGATATCGAGCTTCCGGCGGAATTCGATCTGACGCTGGACGAAGCCGCACCCGCGCCGGCTGTCGAGCTGGATGCACTGGATATTCCGGTCGATGCGACAGCGCCGGCCGTACCTGTGGCCGATGCTTCCCTGCACGACGAACTGCACGACGAATTTCCCGCGATTTTCGCCAACTTCGATGCCGTGGCAGCAGACGTGCCGACGGCGACCGGCAACGATTTCAAACCGGCGGAGCGGCCGGTTGCCGAAGCAGAACCCGAACCGCTGCTTCCGCTGGAATGGTCGCTTGAAGGCGATGAAACAACACCGTCGCCGACCGGCAAGGCCGACTTCGGCATCGAGAAGGTATCCGCCGAAGAGTATCTTGCGCCGACGGTCGACGAACCGCTCAAACCGGCAGCGCCGCCGCTGCCGGAACCGACACTTTCGCTGGAACTGATGCCGATGGAAGAAGCCGTCGCGCCGAGCCTGCACAATCCGGACTATGTGCACGAACAGCGTCTGGAAGGGGCATCCAAGCCGCTCAAGGTAGGTACTGGCGCGGGTGTTTCGCGAGTCATGGTACTTGGCGCTTCGATCGGCGGGCCGGAAGCGGTGCGCGATTTCCTTGGTGCGCTGCCAGCCGGATTCCCGGCCCTGTTCGTGCTGGCCCAGCACATGGGCGAGGAATTCCTCGAAATGATGTCGGCGCAACTGCGCAAGTCCATTGCGCTGACCGTGCGCAATCCCAGTCACGGCGAACGCGCGGCACATGGCGAAGTACTGATCGTGCCGACCACGCACCGGCTGCAGGTCGATGCCGAAGGCGTCGTCACGCTGGCGCATCTGCGCGAAAAGTTGCCGTATTCGCCTTCCATCGACCAGGTTCTGCGCGACACCGCCGATGCATTCGGCGACAAGGCCGGCGCGATCATTTTCTCGGGCATGGCGCATGATGCGATCGAAGGCAGCCAGTACCTGAAGTCAAAAGGCGGGCTGATCTGGGCGCAGGACCCGGATACCTGCGTGATCAGTTCGATGGTCGATGGCGCGCGCGAGGCTGGCGTCGTCGAATTCCTGGGTTCCCCGAAACAGCTCGCGGAAAAGATGATTGCCGAATACGGCAAGGCGTAAGGAGCACACGATGGCCGACCCAACCAGCCGCGAAATCCGCGGACTCATGATTCCGGTAACCGGCGGGCGTGTGTTGCTGCCCAACGCCACGGTAGCGGAGGTCATCACCTATTCCGTACCCGAGAAAATTGCGGACGCACCGGACTGGTTGCTCGGGCGCCTGCCGTGGCGCGGCTGGCGCCTGCCGTTGTTTTCGTTCTCGATGTTGTCCGGCGGCGCGTCCAAGGAAAGCTATTCCAACGCCAAGGTCGCCGTGCTCAAGGCGCTCGGCGGCAACGCCAAGATGCCGTTCCTGGCCATGCTTGCGCAGGGCTTCCCGCGCCTGACCACGATCACGCCGGACCTGCTCATTCCCACTGGCGACGAGTCCGCGCACGCGACTGGCGTGCACGCGCAGGTGTTGGTGCGCGACGATCAGGCGGTGATCCCGAACATGGGCCAGATCGAAGCGCTGGTCGCGCAGGCGATTGTGGCGTAACCACCGAAGCCGCGTAGTGCGGCAGTAGCGAAGCGAATCCCGCCGTTGTGCCGGATTGTGTGTGGCGGGATGCGCCGCGCTGCGGCTTCTCCCGCCCCACTTGAACGCTAAAAATCCCCCGCAATCGCCTGCAACGCCGCCAGCAAGTAGGGCGGGAGTAGCGAAGCGAATCCCGCCGTCAACGGGTACCCCGCGTACTGCATGCCATAATCACGCGCAACATGAGTCCCACGATATTCCGAGAGGCCGGTTATCGCTTCTACTTTTTCTCGCGCGAGGAGCCGCGCATGCACGTTCATGTGCATTGCGCCGATGGCGAAGCCAAGTTCTGGCTTGAGCCACTCATCGAAGTGGCGCAATATGTCGGCATGAACGAGCGACAACTTCGGATCGCTCAAGCTTTGGTCGAGGCACACGTCGATGAAATCCGCCGCGCTTGGCAGCAGCATTTCGGGTCCTGAGGTCACGAACGTGTCCCGGCACGGCCTTTGGTTGTTGCTGGATCGCGAAGAATTGTTCCTGTCTTACGAGCATTTCCCGTGGTTTCAGGACGCGCCCATCGGCAAGGTGCTGCGTGTCGAACAACCATCAGCGCATCATCTGTACTGGCCGGAACTCGACATCGACCTGGACATTGAATCGATACGCCATCCCGGGAAATTTCCGCTCGTTTCGCGCATTGCTGGCTGAATGCACGCATGGCGGGATGCGCCGCGCTGCGGCTTTTCCCGCCCCACCTGAACGCTAAAAATCCCCCGCAATCGCCTGCAACGCCGCCAGTGCGGCGAGCCCTGCCGTTTCCGTGCGCAGGATGCGCGGCCCCAGGCGCAGGCCGTGGAATCCGGCCTGGGTCAGTAAGGAAACGTCGTTCGCGGTGAAACCGCCTTCGGGGCCGACGACGAGAATTGCGCCATTTTCCACAGATGGAAATTGCCGCAACGTGACGTCGCCCTCGGGGAGCAGGGCGAGGCGCAGCGCCGGCGCGTCGCCGAGCGTCGCCAGCCAGCGATCCATGGCCTGCGGCGGTTCGAGGTCGGGCAAGAGATTGCGACCGCATTGTTCGCAGGCGGCGGCGAGCACGCCGCGCCAGTGCGCCATGCGGCGTTGCGCGCGTTCGGCGTCGAGCTTGACTTCGGTGCGATCGGTGACGACGGGTACGATGCGCGCGACGCCCAGTTCCGTGGCCTTTTGCAGGATCCAGTCCATTTTTTCGCCGCGCGCGATCGCCTGCGCGAGCGTGAGCGGCAATGCGGACTCGCGATCGACGGTGCGCTTTTCGCCGATTTCCGCGGTGACGGCGTGCTTGGCCAGCGAAGCGAGTGCGGCGTCGAATTCGTAACCGTCGCCGTTGAACAGGATCAGCGGCGCACCGCGTTCCAGCCGCAACACGCGCGCGACATGTTCGCCGGCCTGGTCGGGCAGCAGCACCTCGCGGCCCGGACGCAGCTCGTGATCGACGTGGATTCTCGGAATGCGCATTTCAGTTCACTGCCCTCTCGATGCCTTCAATCGCGACGTCGATCATCAAGTCGATTTCATCCGGCGCAATCACGTACGGCGGCATGAAGTAAACCACATCGCCGAGCGGGCGCAGCAGCACGCCGCGCTCCAACCCGTGGCGATACACGCGCAGGCCGCGGCGTTCGGCTGACGCAAATGGAACATGCGCGGCTTTGTCGCGCACCAGTTCCAGCGCGGCGATCATGCCGGTCTGGCGCACATCGGCCACGTGCGGATGATCGGCCAGTGGAGCGAGTCGCCGTGCGATGTGCGCGGCCAATTCGCGGTTGCGTTCGAGCACGGGTTCGTCGCGGAAGATGGCCAGCGTCGCCAGCGCGGCGCGGCAGGCGAGCGGATTGCCGGTGTAGCTGTGCGAATGCAGGAACGCCTTGCCGGCGTTGTATTCGGCCCAGAACGCGGCGTAGACATCGCTGGTGGTCAACACGGCGGACAGCGGCATAAAACCGCCAGTGAGTCCCTTGGACAAACACAAAAAATCCGGCGCGATGCCGGCTTGCTCGCAGGCGAACAGCGTGCCGGTGCGGGCGAATCCGACTGCGATCTCGTCGGCGATCAGGTGCACGCCGAATTCGTCGCAAAGTTTGCGCAAGCCGGCAAGGTAGGCCGGATCGTACATGCGCATGCCACCGGCGCATTGCACCAGCGGCTCGACGATGACTGCGCAGACTTCGTGCGCGTGGTGTTCGAGCGCGGCACGCATGTCTTCGAGTTTGCGCAGCGAATGCTCGCGCCAGGACTCGCCCGGCGCGCGTTCGAAGCAATCCGGCGAAGCGACAAAAATCGGTTCGTGCAGCAGCGGCGCGTAGGTCGCGCGATACAGCGGCACATCGGTCACCGACAGCGCGCCGAGCGTTTCGCCGTGATAGCTGCCGGTCAGCGCGATGAAGCGCGTCTTGCCGGTTTTGCCGACGTTGCGCCAGTAGTGGAAGCTCATCTTCAGCGCCACTTCCACGGCGCTGGAGCCGTTGTCGGCGAAGAACACGCGGGCGAATCCGGCTGGCGCGATGCGCAACAATTTTTCGGCAAGTTCGATCGCGGGCTCGTGCGTGAAGCCGGCGAAAATCACGTGTTCGAGCGTATCGAGTTGATCCTTCACGGCTGCGCCGATACGCGGGTTGGCGTGGCCGAAGATGTTCGTCCACCACGAGCTGACCGCGTCGAGGTAGCGCTTGCCGTTCGCGTCGACCAGCCACGCGCCTTCGCCGCGCACGATCGGCGTCATCGGCAAGGGATCCGGCCCGGCGTGGTCGCGCATCTGCGTGCACGGATGCCAGACCGCGGCGAGATCGCGCGCGCGCAGGCGGGCATTGGCGTCGTGTGGGCTCATGCTTTGCTATGATCGTCGCGGATCATCCGCAACACAAGGCGACGGCGATGCGTACCCAGATGTTTCGTGCACGCGGTTTCACGTTGATAGAGATTCTGGTCGTCGTCGTGATCCTGGGCATCCTCGCCGCGATCGTGGTGCCGCGCGTGATGGAACATCCCGGCGAGGCGCGCCAGGTGCGCGCCAAGCAGGACATCCAGGCCATCGTCACTGCGCTGAATACTTACAAGCTCGACAATTTCACCTATCCGAGTACCGAGCAGGGCCTCGACGCGCTGGTGCGCAAACCGGGCGGAACGCCCGAAGCGCCGAACTGGCACCAGTATCTCGACAAACTGCCGAAGGACCCGTGGGGCCGCACCTATATGTACCTGCATCCCGGTTCGCACGGCGATATCGATGTGTTCACCTATGGCGCCGATGGCAAGCCCGGCGGGGATGGCGAGAATGCGGACGTGGGAAATTGGGAATGATGTCTGACGCCTGATGCTGCATGCATTCGCTGACGCCTTCACTCCCTCTCCCCCTTGCGCAGGCAAGGGGGAGAGGGTCGGGGTGAGGGGGATGCGCATCGTTTTGCGCCAGCGTAGCTATTGTCTGCGGCCCCGCCCCCTCACCCCATCCCTCTCCCCCATCGCAAGAAAGGGCGCGATGGGGGAGAGGGGGAAAATCGCAGGCTTCACGCTGATTGAACTACTCGTTGTAGTCGTGATCCTCGCAGTCCTTGCTGGCGCATTGACGCTGGCGATGGGCGGACTTGGCGGCGAGCGTCAACTTGAACAACAGGCGCAGCGCACGCAGGCGCTGATCGGTTATGCCTGCGAGCAGGCCGAACTCGTCGGCCGCGACATCGGCGTGAGCGTCGATCGCCGCGGCTACCGCTTCAGCCGCCGCAACGGCGCCGCGTGGCTGCCGCTGGAAGGCGACGAACTGCGGCCGCGCGAGTGGCTGGCGGGAACGCAAGTCGCGCTCAGCAGCGACGGCCACGCCATCGTCGTCGGCGACGATTTTCCGGAAAAGCCGCAACTGGCGTGTTTTTCGTCCGGCGAATTGACGCCGTTCCGGTTGGAACTGCGCTTGACCGATCTCGCGCAGGGCTGGCAACTGGATGGCGCGCCGGATGCGACGCTGAAACTGGCGGTGGTGAATGTGCGTGCGCACTGAGTCTCATCCTTTTGGTTCTGCGGCTTGTCGGCAGGCAATGCCATGGAAGAAGGACACCCCCTTCGGGACGAAGGGGGTCGATGCGCAGCATCGGGGGGATGCTGGAAAAGCACATCCCCCTCAATCCCCCTTCCTGCGGAAGGAGGAAGATGGCTTCACCTTGCTCGAAGTGCTGGTTGCGCTGATCGTGCTAGCGCTGGCCTTGCTCGCGCTGTCGCGCACGGCAGCAAATCAGGTCGATGCGTTCGGCGCACTGCGCGAGCGCACCGTGGCTGGCTGGCTCGCCGCCGATGTGCTGGCGCAAACGCGATTGACCACGCCGTTTCCGGCGACCGGATCGAGCGATGGCCGACGCCGCTTCGGCGGACGCGAGTGGCGTTACGACGTGGTCGTGCAGGGCACGCCGGTAGCCTCGATCCGGCGTATCGACGTGCATGTGTATGCGCCGGACGATCCGAAATCGCCGATCGCGACGCTGACCGGTTTCGGCGGTCTGGATTTGCAACCGTGAAACGCGGCTTCTCCCTGATCGAGTTGCTGGTCGCGATGGCGGTGTTCTCGATCATGGCTGCGCTGGCCTATGGCGGATTGAATTCGATCGCGCGCACGCGCGGCGACCTTGCAAAACAGGAGGCCGATTTCGGCAATCTCATGCGTGCGGTCGGATCGCTCGACCGCGATCTGAACGGCGCCGTCGTGCGCCCGGTGCGCGGTGCGGCGGGGCAGACGCTGCCGGCATTGATCGGCGCGTCCGATCACATCGAACTCACGCGCCTGGGATTCGCCAATCCGCAGGCCGAGCCGCGCTCGAACCTGCAGCGCGTGTTCTACGAACTCGATGGCAGCAAGTTCGAACGTGGTCGCTACGCCGTGCTCGATCGCGCCGCAAACAGCACTCCGCAGGTCGACGATCTGAACGTGGCGGCCGAGGATTTTCGCCTGCGCTATTTCGACGCAGCGTCCGGCCAGTGGCTGGACGCCTGGCCGCCGCCGCAATCCAAGCCGGAAATCCTGCCGCGCGCGGTGCAATGGCAGTTGCGTACGAAACAGTACGGCGAGATCGGCGGCACGGTCGAGCTTGTGTCCGCCTGGCCGGACAAGGCCGCAGGTCTTGTCACGCCCGCACCGCCGGCTGCCATCGGCACGCCGCTGCCGCCGTTGCCGCCGCCACCGGGTGGGGCACGATGAAATCCACATTTCCACAATGCGGCAATTTGCAGCGCGGCGTAGCGCTTCTCGTCGCGTTGCTGGTCGTCGCACTGGCGACGGTGCTGATCGCCGGACTGCTCGATCGCGGCGGCCTCGCCGCCGCGCGCACGCGCAACGCATTGCGCGCGCAACAGGCGCAGGCCTATGCGCGCGGGCTGGAAAATTACGCCGCCGAAGTGCTCGTGCGCGCGCAGGACCAGGGCCTGGGCTACGACGCCGCGGACAGCGTCTGGGCGATTCCGCTGCCGCCCACGCCGGTTCCCGGCGGCACGATCGCGGCGCAGATGAGCGATCTCAACGGCCGCTTCAATCTCAACAACCTCGATCCCGCTTACGACACGCAAGGCATCTGGCGCGGCAAGTTCGTCCTGCTGCTGAGCGCGCTCAAGCTCGATCCGGCCATCGCCGGTCACGTCGTCGCCTGGATGGATGCGACGGCTTTGGCGACGGTGGACGACCAGTTCTACCTCGCCCAGCCGGTGCCGTACCGGCGCGCGGGGCGCCCATTCACACACGTCTCGGAATTGCGCCTCGTTGCCGGTGTGGATGGCGATACTTACGCCGCGCTCGCGCCGTATGTGAGCGCCTTGCCCGAGGGCACGCCGATCAATGTGAATACGGCCGGCGTGCCGGTGCTGATGACCCTGGGTGCGAACGTGACCCAGGAAATGGCGCAGGCAATCTGGCAGCAGGGTGGCGCGCATTTTTCCGGCGTGGATCAGGTGCAAAAGGCGCAGCCCGCGCTTGCCGTGATCGAGCATCAGGAATGTTTTGATGTGCGCAGCAGCTATTTCCTGGCGCGCGGACTGATCACGCTCGATGGCCTGCCGTTCGAGTTCGACAGTCTCATCGAACGGCGCAGCGGGCCGGGTGGCGGCATCCACGTGTTGCAGCGCAACCGCGGCGGCGATTGACGCGCACCGTGCCCAATGCCGTATCCTTCGTCGATGAACAAGCCCGCATTCGTTTTGCTCACCGTGCTTGCCGGTTGCGCGCAGGTATCGACGCATCCGGCCGCGCCGGTGTCCGTCGACGCGGCGCAAGCCACCGCAACCCGTTTCGATGCCATCCGCAATTCGCCGCCGCAGCTCGAAGCTTTCCTGCGCGCGATGCCCAAGGGCGCGGATCTGCACAATCATCTTTCCGGCGCGGTCTACGCCGAGGATTATCTGGATTGGGCCGCGCGCGACGGCGATTGCATCGACATGGCCACCGCCACGGCAGTCGCTCCGCCGTGCGATGCGGCGAGCGGCCGCCCGCCGGCAGTCGACGCGCAGCGCAACGACGCCTTGTACCGCAAGGTGATCGATGCCTGGTCGATGCGTGATTTCGTCGCCAGCAGCGGCGATTCCGGCCACGATCATTTCTTCGATACCTTCGGCAAATTCCACCGCATCAGCAAGGCGCACCGCGCCGGCATGCTCGCGCGCGCCGTGCATCAGGCTGCGCTCGACCGCATCGATTACCTGGAATTGATGGATACGCTGGCGGATTCGGGAATCCGCGAACTGGCCGAGCGCACGCCGTGGGATGGCGATTTCGCCCATGCACGCACGGTCTTGCAGGCGGGCATGCCGGCAGTGCTCGCGCAAGCCAGGCAGGAACTGGATTCATCGCTGGGGCGGATGCGCGAAGAGTTGCATTGCGACAGCGCGCAGGCGGATCCGGGTTGCGGCGTCGAAGTACGTTTCCTGTACCAGGTGCTGCGCGGTTTTCCACAACCGTTCGTGTTTGCGCAGATGCTCACCGGGTTCGAGCTGGCCGCGCGCGACGCGCGCGTGGTCGGCATCAACATGGTGATGCCCGAAGACGGTTACGTGTCGATGCGCGATTTCCGCGCGCAGATGGCCATGCTCGACTACCTGCACGCGCAGTATCCGCAGGTGCACATCAGCCTGCACGCCGGCGAGCTGTCGTCGACGATGGTGCCGCCGGACGGACTGCGCTTCCACATCCGCGCCTCGATCGAGCAGGGTCACGCGCAGCGCATCGGCCATGGCGTGGACGTGATGCACGAAGATCGTCCGCAGGAATTGCTGCGCGAGATGGCTCGGCGGCATGTGCTGGTCGAGATCTGCCCGACCAGCAACCGCAGCATCCTGGGCATCGGCGGCGACGATCATCCGCTGCCGACCTACCTTGCCGCGCATGTGCCGGTGGCGATCGCGACCGACGACGAAGGCGTGTCGCGCAGCGACCTGACGCGCGAATTCGCGATTGCCACGAGTTCCTGGCATCTTTCCTATCCGACATTGAAGACGATGGCGCGCAACAGCCTGGAATACGCGTTCGTCGCTGGCCCCAGTTTGTGGGCATCGCGCGATGCGTTCGATCCGGTGCCGGCCTGCGCGCACGACGCGCCCGGCGCCACGCAGCCGGCGCCGGCTTGCGCCGCGTTCCTGTCCGGTAGCGAAAAGGCGCGCCTGCAATGGCGACTGGAAGCGCAACTGCGCGCATTCGAGGCCGGCATCGCTGCGGAACGCTGAACGCGCGCGCTGCTACAATCCGGACACGTCCGCGCGCTGCACAGACCATGTCCGAACGCTTGTTGATCCGACTTAACGCCGACGGCCACCTGGAATGGCTGGCGCAGGACGCCAGCGGCCGCGCGTTGTCCGGCACGAATGCCGGTGCGCCGCCGACGCAGGCGCTGGAGCGCGCGCAGCGCGTCGTCGCGATCGTGCCGGCCGAACACGTGCTGCTGCTGGAAACGCCCGCCTTGCCCGGAACGCGTGCGCAGGCGATCAAGGCGCTGCCGTTTGCGCTCGAGGACCGCATCGCCGGCAGCGTCGAGGATCAGCATTTCGCGGCACCCGACCGGCTCGATGGCGATCGCATTTCCGTCGCCGTGGTCGCGCGCGCCGTGCTGCGCGACTGGATCGAGCGATTGTCGCGCGACGGCATCCGCGCCGATGCGATCTATTCCGAATGCCAGTGCCTGCCCGACGCCAGCATCGTTCTCGACGGCGATCGCGCGCTGTGGCGCGACACGGTCGCTGCGGCCGGCGCCTGTGCGCTTGCGGATTTATCGAACTGGATCGCGATACTCGATGCCTCTGCGGAAAAGCCCGCCTCGCG
>JAFEEK010000006.1 GCA_018241165.1 Pseudomonadota bacterium | reverse complement strand
CGAAGAACACGGCGGCAGCGTGAGCGCGCAAAACCGTGACGGTGGCGGCGCGATCTTCACCCTGCGCCTGCCGCGTGAAGGCGGCGCGGCGTGAATACGGCCGAACGCCGTCAATGGCTGTGGTTTTTCCTGATCGCCTTCGTCGTGCTCGCGGCCGGCTTCGGCCTGCGCGATCCGTGGCCGGCGGACGAGCCGCGCTTCGTGCTGGTGGCCAGGCAGATGTTCGACAGCGGCAACTGGCTGTTCCCGCATCGCGGCATCGAGTTGTACGCGGACAAGCCGCCGCTGTATTTCTGGATGCTGGCTGGCGCGCGCGCGCTGATCGGCGACTGGCGCTGGAGTTTCCTGCTGCCGTCCCTGCTTGCCGGCATGGGCGTGTTGTGGCTGGTGTGCGACCTCGGCCGGCGCCTGTGGAATCCGCGCGCCGGTTTGTATGCCGGCATGGCGGTGTTGTGCGCCGTGCAGTTCGTCTACCAGTTCAAGCGCGCGCAGATCGATCCGAGCCTCACGTTCTTCACCACGCTTTCGCTGTATGGCTTGTGCCGGCATCTGCTGCTTGGTCCGCAATGGCGCTGGTTCTGGGTCGCCTGCTTTGCCGCCGGCATAGGCGTGATCCTCAAGGGCGTCGGCTTCCTGCCCTTGCTCATCGTGTTGCCGTACGTCGCGTTGCGATACGCGCATTGGCAGGGACTCGCCGATCAAGGTCGCGGCAATGCCTGGCGTTGGGCGCTGGGCGTGATCCTTGTGTTCGTCGCGATTGCGCTGTGGCTGGTGCCGATGCTGATCGCCGCGCATGCCGATCCCTCGCCCGAGCATCGCGCCTACGCCCACGACTTGCTGTTCCGGCAGACGCTCGAACGCTATGCCGACGCATGGCATCACCAAAAGCCGTTCTGGTATTTCGGCCAGATCGCGCTGCTGTTCTGGGCGCCGTTCTCGCTCGCATTTTTCTGGCTGTGGCGCAATTGGCGCGATGCCTGGCGCGCGCGCGACGCGCGTGTGTGGCTGCCGTTGGCTTGGGGCCTGCTGGTCGTGCTGTTCTTCAGTTTCAGCGCTGGCAAGCGCGACATGTACATCCTGCCCGCGCTGCCCGCGTTCGCCTTGGCGGCCGCGCCTTTTTTGCCGGCGCTGTGCGAGCGGCGCGGATTTCGCTGGGCGCTGTGGGGATTCGCCTTCGGGCTCGGATTGTTGTTGCTCGGGCTCGGCGCGGGTGTATTGCTCGGACACGCGCGATTCCTCGACAACGTGCTCGAGGATCGCGGCGCGGATGCGGCGGTTCATGGACTCGGCTTGTTTCTGCTCGGTACGGGCGCGATCGGCACGCTCGCGGCGCTGGTGCTGCGGCCGGCGCGCGCCATGGCGGCGACCGCGACGTTGCTGTTTGCCCTGTGGTGCGGTTATGGGCTGGTCGTGTATCTGCTGCTCGATGGCAGCAGTTCGGCGCGCGAGCTCATGCAGGCGGCGCGGCGGGCCGCCGGACCCGAAACCGCGATCGGCCTGGTCGACTGGAAGGAACAAGACTTGTTGCAAGCCACCGGCCCGACCGTCGAATTCGGTTTCAGCGCGCCGCGCGCGCAGCAGTTGCAGCGCGCGCAGGCATGGCTGGTGGTGGAGCCCGCGCAGCGGCGGATTCTGGTTCCCGATCCGGATACCGGCGCCGATGCCTGCCTGCGCCTGGACGATGCCCACGCGCGGCGCGTGGGCAAGGCCAACCGCCGCGACTGGTGGCTGGCCGGAACCGGCGCGTTCGTCGCGCCGTGTCAGTGATCGCGGGCGATCAGCGGGATGCGCCTGAGAGTTGACGCCACGCGTCGATCACCGCGGCGGGAGGAATTTCCGCGACGGATGCCGCGCGCGGATCCACGCCGAGATTGATCACCGGCTTGCCGAACGGACTGCGCCGGCCCCATTTTTCCGGTCCGTACTTGCCGCCATACATCAGCACCAGCGGACAGCCCATCGCCGCCGCAAGGTGCGCGGGCCCCGAGTCCACCGACACCATGCTGTGCGCGCGTTCGAGCGCGGCCATCAGGCGCCGGATCGGCAAATCCGTCGTCGCGAGCTTGACTTGCGCGAGATTGGCCGTGTTTGCGATGGCTTCGCATACCGCTGTTTCCACCGGCGTGCCGCACAGCACCAGGTTCGCCGTCGGCAGGGCTTCGTGCACGGCGCGCAGCAATCGCGCCCAGGATTCGACAGGCCAGAATTTGGGATCGATGCGACGCGGCTCCCACCAGCGATGCACATGCCAGTTGCCGGGTTGCAGCAGGACCAGCGGCGCGTCGGCGAAGCCGCGCTGGCGCAACCAGGCATCCGCGTCGGCGCGGTCGTTCGCGTCCAGATACAGGCGCGGCGCGGCCCGCACGTCGCCGTCGTGCCACGGATAATCGGTTTCACGAAACGCCGCCGGCGTGGCGCGACCCAGACGCAGCGCCTGATCGACCCAGTGCTCGTCGTTGCGCGGCGCGATGTCGTGCAGAAAAACGCAGCGCTCGCGCGGTACGCCCGCGAAACGCAGCATCCAGGCAATGCGCTTGAGCGAGCTGCGTGAGTCTTCGCTGATGTAGACCGGGCCAGCGTGCGCGCGCAATTTCGCGATCGCCTGCCAGCGTTCGCGACTGAAAGCGAGCAACCGGTTGCGCGCCAGCAGTTGCCAGACTGCGCCGACATCGGGATGGCCGCGATACAACTCGCCCGTCCAGCCGCCGCGCGTCAGGATCTTTACCGGCGCCTGGTAGCGACAGCGCAGCAGGTGCAGCAGCGGTTCCTGCAACAGCATGTCGCCGAGGCGGCCGAAGCGGATGAGCAGGGGCGTCAGCGGGGGTGGGGAAGTTGCCATCGATACAATCGGTTGAATCAGGCGGCGCATTCTAGCGGCGCAAGCGAGTTCTCCCGAAGCGTCCAAACGCGCTATTCTTGGGCGTCGCATTTTCGCCACAGGCCGTTCCATGAGCGCCGGACGCATTCTCATCGTCGACGACGAGCCGGATATCCGCAGCACCGTCAAGGAGATCCTCGAGGACGAAGGCTACAGCGCCGTCCTCGCCGCCAATGCCGACGAGGCGCGTGCGGCGCGCGAACGCGAACATCCGGATGCGATCCTGCTCGACATCTGGATGCCCGGCACCGACGGCATCGCCCTGCTGCGCGAATGGGCGGCGGCCGGTGTGCTGGCGGCAAGCCCGGTCGTGATGATGTCCGGCCACGGCACGGTGGAAACCGCGGTCGAGGCCACGCGCCTGGGCGCCTGGGATTTCATCGAAAAGCCGATTTCACTGGCGAAACTGTTGCTCACGCTCGAGCGCGCGCGCGAGGCCAGCCGCCTGCTCCGCGAAAACGAAGGCCTGCGCCAACGCCTGGCCCTGCCGCTGGAACCGGTCGGCGCGAGCAAGCTCATGGCGGCGTTGCGCGCGCAACTGCAAAAGCTCGCCCAGCACGATGCCAATGTGTTGATCCGCGGCGAAACCGGCACCGGCAAGGAAACCCTTGCGCGCTGGCTGCACGCGCACGGGCCGCGCCGCAACGGTCCGTTCGTCGCGGTCGCCGCCGGCAGCATCCCGCGCGATCACCTCGTCGCCGCGCTGTTCGGCACCGAGGACGCAAGCGGCGTGCAGCCCGGTCTGCTCGAACAGGCCAATGCCGGCACGCTGTTCCTCGATGAAGTGGCCGACCTCGACGCCGAGTTGCAGCAGCGCCTGTTCAGCGTGTTGCAGCAACGCGCGCTGGTGCGCGGCGGCGGGCGCGGGCCGGCGCCGCTGGACCTGCGCGTGATCGCCGCGAGCGCGCGCGATCTGGATGCGGCGGTCAAGGCCGGCGCATTCCGCGAGGAACTCTACTACCTGCTCAATGTCCTACCGTTGCCGGTGCCGTCGCTGCGCGAGCGCGCCGAAGATGTGCCGGAACTGTTGAACCTGTACGCGGATTTCTTCGCCGGCCGCGATCGCCTGCATGGCCGCCGTTTCGCGCCGGCGGCGCAAAAGCGCCTGTGCGCCTATGCGTGGCCGGGCAACGTGCGCGAGCTGCGCAACCTCGTGCAGCGCCTGCTGGTGATGGGCGGCGCGGCGGATGTGGAACTGGCCGAAGTCGAAGCCGCGCTCGGCGCGACGGTTGCGGCTGCGGCAGCGAATCCGGCAGGCATCGATTTCGACCTGCCATTGCGCGAAGCGCGCGACCAGTTCGAGCGCGCCTATCTGCTGCACCAGTTGCAGCGCGCCGGCGGCAGCGTCGGCAAACTGGCCAAGGCGGCCGGCATGGAACGCACGCATTTGTACCGCAAGCTGCGCGACCTGGGGGTGGATGTGAAAAACGCGGCAACGGAAAACTGACACCAACCCCAAGGAGAAAACCATGAGCGTGAAAAACAAGGTCGCCCTCATCACCGGCGCCGCCAGCGGCATCGGCAAGCGCATCGCCGAAGTGTATGCCGACAACGGTTGCCACATCGCCATCGCCGACATCAATCAAGCTGCAGCGGATGCTGCTGCCGCGGAAATCCGCGCGCGTGGCGTCAAGGCCACGGCGGTGCTGATGGATGTGACGAACGAGGATCAGGTCGAGGCGGGCGTCGATAAAGTCGTCAAGGACCTGGGCAGCGTCGACATCCTCGTGTCCAACGCCGGCATCCAGATCGTGTATCCGATCGAAGAATTTCCGTTCGCGGACTGGAAAAAGCTGCTCGCGATCCATCTCGACGGCGCGTTTTTGACCACGCGCGCGTGCCTGAAGCGCATGTACGCGGCGGGCAAGGGCGGCAGCGTCATCTACATGGGTTCGGTGCATTCGAAGGAGGCGTCGAAACTCAAGGCGCCGTATGTCACGGCCAAGCACGGATTGATCGGATTGGCCAAAGTCGTGGCCAAGGAAGGCGCCGCGCACGGCGTGCGCGCGAACGTGATCTGCCCCGGTTTCGTGCGCACGCCGTTGGTGGAAAAACAGATTCCGGAACAGGCCAAGGAACTGCACATTTCCGAGGACGACGTGATCAAGAAGGTGATGTTGAAAGACACCGTCGACGGCGAGTTCACCACGGTCGACGACGTCGCTGCCTGCGCCTTGCTTTTCGCCGGGTTCGAGACCAACGCGCTGACCGGACAGAGCATCGTGGTCAGCCACGGCTGGTTCATGCAGTGATGGCGCGCGCGCGCGGAGCGAAAAAATCCGCCAAACCGCAACCTCGGAAAACCGTCGCGTCGCCAGCCGTGGCGGCGCGCGGTTACGCCCACGTCGCCCTGGTGTTGCAGGGCGGCGGTGCGCTGGGTTCGTACCAGTGCGGCGTCTACGAGTCGCTGCATGAGGCCGGTATCCGGCCCAACTGGTTCGCCGGCACCTCGATTGGCGCGATCAATGCGGCGATCCTCGCCGGCAACGCGCCGGAACATCGCATCGAGCGCCTGCACGCGTTCTGGAACACGATCTGCGAACCCGGCGGCGCCGGCGCGGCGATCGCGACATCGGTGCGCGCGGTTCTGGATTGGTTGCCGGCCACGCACGAGATCGATGCCTGGGCCAATTCGCTCGGCGCACTTGGCGCGCTCGCGTTCGGCCAGCAGGGTTTCTTCAACGTGCGCCCGCAGTCGCCGTTCCTGTTCAACGACGGCAGCGCGGCGGCGACGAGCTACTACGACACCGCGCCGCTGAAAAAAACGCTGGAGCGCCTCGTCGATTTCGATCGCATCAATTCCGGCGACGTACGCCTGTCGATCGGCACGACCAATGTGCGCAACGGCAATTTCCGCTACTTCGATTCGGCGCACGACACCATCCGCGCCGAGCACATCATGGCCTCCGGCGCGCTGCCGCCGGCATTCCCGGCCATTGAAATCGACGGCGAACACTATTGGGATGGCGGCCTGGTCTCCAACACGCCGCTCGACCATGTGCTGGCGGAAACCCCGCGCCGCGACACGCTGGCGCTGCAAGTGGACTTGTGGAGCGCGCGCGGCGAACTGCCGCGCACGATGGCCGACGTGCTCGAACGCCAGAAGGACATCCAGTATTCCAGCCGCACGCGCCTGGGTACCGACCACGAGGCGAACCTGCACAAGCTGCGCCACGCGATCCGGCGCCTGTTCGACCAGGTATCGCCCGGGAACATCGATCCGCAATTGCGGCAGACGTTGCAGCCGTGGGTGTGCGACAACGTCATCAACATCGTGCATCTGATCTATCAGGCCAAGCCCTACGAGGCGCAGTTCAAGGACTACGCGTTCGGCCTGGGCACCCAGCGCGAGCATTGGGCGGCGGGCCGTACCGACATGGAACAATCGCTCGAGCATCCGGATTTCTTCGCCAAGCCTGCGCGCGATGTCGGCGTCGCCACGCACGACGTGCATCGCCTCGTGGCGGCGCGGCGCGAGCGCGCATGACAGACCGCATCGCCAGCCTGCGCGCCCAATGCGGCGGGCCGCGCGATGGCGCGCTGCTGCGCGTGATGATGGCCAATGCCTTGTTGGCTGAAAGCGATGCCGTATCCGCGATCGCCGAATTGCGCCGCGCGCTCGAATTCGATCCGGATTATTCCGCGGCGTGGAAACAACTCGGCAAGCAGCTTGCCGATTCTGGCGATGCCGCTGCCGCAATTGACGCTTACGAACACGGTATTGCCGCCGCGCAAAAGCGCGGCGACAAGCAGGCGCAGAAGGAAATGGCGGTGTTCCTGCGGCGACTGGCGTCCCGATGAATTCGCCCGGCGAAACCCCGTCGCCTGTTTCCGTCGATGCGCACGCTGCGCCATGGTTGAGCGTGCTGATTCCCGTGTACAACGTTTCCGCCTGGGTGGAAGACTGCCTGCACTGCGTGCTGGATCAAAGCGAAGGCGCCGGCGCGGTGGAGATCGTGGTTCTGGATGACGTCGGCAGCGACGATTCGTGGACGAAAGTCGAGCAGGTGGCGCGCGATCATCCGCAACGTTTGCGCTTGTTGCGGCACGCAAACAACCGCGGCGTGGCGGCGGCGCGCAACACCTTGCTGGAGCAGGCGCGCGGACGCTATGTCTGGTTTCTGGATGCGGACGATGTGTTGCTGCCTGGCGCGATCGCGGGACTCCGCGCGCAGCTCGAGGCGGATGCGCCCGACTTGCTGCTGTGTGACTTTCGCGTGCTGGAGAAAGGCTTGCGCTGGCATCACCGCCTGCGTACAAACAGGATTCGACGAACATTCGAAGGCGATGGCAGGCAAACGCCCACGAGTCGATCCGCATTGCTGTGCGGATTGCTGCAGGCGCGGCAACTGCACGTCTGGTCGAAGATCGGCAAGCGCGAAACCTGGATGCAAGTGCGGTTTCCGCAAGGGCGTTGCTTCGAGGATGTGGTGGCAATCCCGGCGCTTGTCGCGGGCGTCAATCGCTGGCGGCACGTACCGCGCGCGTGGGTTGGCTATCGCCGGCGCGCAGACAGCATCATGGCGACGATGACGCCGGCCAAGGTACGCGATCTGCTGGCGGCGTTGCGCGATTTGCGCGACGGGCTGGCCACGCTGGCGGAAGGGTTCGATGAAAACGCGCGCGCCGCGCTGGATTATTTCTGCCTGCGCACGATGGCCTATGTCGCGCGCAGCCTGCCGCGCGACGACGCAGCGCTGGATGCCGAATGCCGGGCAATCACGGCAGACGTGTTGTCCCGATCGCCGCGGCAGGTACTTGCCGCGTGTTTTCGCCGCGGCTGGTGGCTGCGTGCGTGGCGCGCGCAACGCAGTCTGGTCCGGCGCGGCTGGTTGCGCTGAGCGCGGCGTACGGCATCACTGCGGTCGGATCGAATAGCGCTTGTACGCCCATTGGTATTGCGACGGCGCGATCCTCACGCATTCCTCGACGCCGCGATTGAGCGCGGCGACGGCCGCGGGCAGGTCAGGATCAGCGATGCCTTCCGGCGCTGGCCGGATGTGGATGCGAAATCCCGTGCCGCGCGGCAGGCGCTCGGCGAATGCGAACAGCACGGTCGCGCCGGTGCGCTGCGCCAGGCGCGAGAGCAGCACCATGGTCAGCGCCGGCGTGCCGAAAAACGGCGCGAATTCACCCTCGCCGGCCTTGGGTTGCTGGTCGGGCAGGATGCCGACCACGCCGCCGGCGAGCAGGCGCTTGAACAAAGCGCGCACTCCGGCAGCACCATCGGCGCGCACTTGTTCGGCGGCCAGCGCGCCGCGCGCACGGATCAGCAGCGGTTCGATCTCGGGCCGCCGCGGCGGACGGTAGGCGATGGCGATGGGCGTGCGGCTGCACAGCCAGAAATTGAGCAACTCCCAGCAGCCCAGGTGCGGGGCGGCAATGATGAGGCCGCGCCGAGAAGCGACGGCGGCATCAAATAGCTCACCGCCGCGAACCTCACGCACCAGTTCCAGCGCGGCCTGCGGGTTTCCGGACCAGATCTTGCATAATTCCAGCGCGCCCTTGCCGGTTTCGATCAGGGCCGGCTTGAGCATCTCGTGACTGCTTTTCGTGCCGAATTGCGTTGTTACATGAGACAGGGTCTGCACGGCCTTGCGTCGCAACGGGTTCGGCAACCGCCACAGCAGCCAGCCCAGCGCGGCGCCCATGCCGTGCAGGGCGCGCAACGGCAGGCGGCCGGTCAGGCGCAACAGGAAATACAGGATGGCGACATGCCAACGCATCAGGGCAACGTAATCGTAAAACCGCGATTGTACCGGCAGGCAATGGATCGATGATCGCCCTGATCCAGCGCGTCACGCAGGCAAGCGTCAGCGTTGAAGGCGCGACGGTAGGCCGCATCGGTGCCGGTCTGTTGGCCCTGATCGCGGTGCAGCCGGGCGATGGCGAAGCGCAGGCGCAGCGGATGTGCGAGCGCCTGCTCGGCTACCGCGTTTTCGCGGACGAGGTCGGCAAGATGAACCGTTCGCTGGCCGATACCGGCGGCGGGTTGCTGCTGGTTTCGCAGTTCACCCTGGCTGCCGATACGCATTCCGGGATGCGCCCGAGTTTCACCACGGCCGCCACGCCTGAAGCCGGCCGGCACTGGTTCGATCGCCTCGTGGAAATCGCGAAAAATCGGCATTCGCCGGTGGAAATCGGGCGTTTCGGCGCCCATATGCAGGTAAGTCTGGTCAACGATGGTCCGGTCACGTTTTGGCTGGATTCTTAGCGATTTGACACCCCTCCTATACTTTTCAGTCTTGTATTCACGCTTGCAGCACACGCCCCCATGGCTACCGAAAACACCAATCCCCAGCAGTCCGAAATCAAGACCCTGATCATCAAGGGCAAGGAACAAGGCTACCTGACCTACGCCGAGGTCAACGATCACCTGCCCGACGACATCGTCGATCCGGAGCAGATCGAAGACATCATCGGCATGATCAACGACATGGGCATCGAGGTGCATGAAATCGCGCCCGATACCGAGACCTTGTTGCCGGAAAACCCGGTCGCCACCGACGACGAAACCGCGACCGAGGAAGCCGTCGCGGTGCTGTCCGCGGTCGATGCCGAAGTCGGCCGCACCACCGACCCCGTGCGCATGTACATGCGCGAGATGGGCACGGTCGAGCTGCTCACGCGCGAGGGCGAAATCGCCATCGCCAAGCGCATCGAGGAAGGCCTGGGCCAGGTGCAGACCGCGCTGGCGACGTTCCCGTGGTCGATCAAATTGCTGGTCGAGGAATACGACCAGCACCTGGAAGGCAAGAAGCGCCTGTCCGAAGTGCTGACCGGTTTCGCCGATGTCGAAGTGCCGGGCATGGACGACACCATGCTCGAAGCCGAGCCGGCCGCGGCCGAAGTCGAAGAAGACGAAAAGGACGAGAAGGCGAACGGGGACGCAGAAGAAGCCGGTCCCGGCGAAACCGGCCCGGATCCGGCCGAAGTGACGCGGCGCATGGAAGAGCTGCGCGGCTTGTACGTCAAGTTCGAAAAGGCCGCCGGCAAGTACGGCAGTGCCGACAAGAAGACGCAAAAGGCGCGTGACACGATGGCCGAGGCGTTTCTCAAGCTCAAGTTGCCGGCGATCATGATCGACGCCTTCGTGCGCAAGCTGCGCGAGGTGGTGGCCACGATTCGCGGCCACGAGCGCGTGATCATGGATGTCTGCGTCCGCCAGGCCAAGATGCCGCGCAAGGATTTCCTCAAGGCCTTCACCGCCTACGAGGTCAACCTGAAATTCGCCGACGAAGTGATCCGCAAGAAGCAGAAGTGGGCATCGTCGATCCGCGCGCACAAGGCCGATATCGAGGCCGAGCAGGAAAAGCTCATCGCGCTGGAAAAGACCCTGTTCCTGTCGCTTACCGACATCAAGGAAATCAATCGCGCGATGTCGATCGGCGAGGCCAAGGCACGCCGCGCGAAGAAGGAAATGGTCGAGGCGAACCTGCGCCTGGTGATCTCGATTGCGAAAAAGTATACCAACCGCGGCTTGCAATTCCTGGACCTGATCCAGGAAGGCAACATCGGCTTGATGAAGGCGGTCGACAAGTTCGAATACCGCCGCGGCTACAAGTTCAGCACCTACGCGACGTGGTGGATCCGCCAGGCGATCACACGCTCGATCGCCGACCAGGCGCGCACGATCCGCATCCCGGTGCACATGATCGAGACGATCAACAAGCTCAACCGCATCTCGCGCGCGATGCTGCAGGAAATGGGCCGCGAGCCGACGCCGGAAGAACTGGCGCAAAAGATGGAAATGCCCGAGGACAAGATCCGCAAGGTGCTCAAGATCGCCAAGGAACCGATCTCGATGGAAACCCCGATCGGCGACGACGAGGATTCGCACCTGGGCGATT
>JAFEEK010000069.1 GCA_018241165.1 Pseudomonadota bacterium | reverse complement strand
TGATGACTCACAAGGGCCTGACCGCCCGCGTCGAATTCGACGAGCGTGACGGTATTTTCGTCGGCCGCGTGATCGGCGTACGCGACATCATCGGCTTCCACGGCAAAACCGTAAACGAACTGCGCAGCGCCTGTGCGCACGCGATCGACGAATATCTCGACGATTGTCGAGAGCGCGGCATTGAGCCGGCGAAACCGGCCAGCGGAAAAATGATGCTGCGCGTTCCGCCCAAAGTGCATGCGGACGCATTGCGTGCCGCCGAGCTGGTTGGCAAGAGCCTGAATCAATGGGCCGGCGAAGTGCTGTCCAAGGCCGCGCACGGCTGACATTCGACGCCATTCCGGCGTCGCGCCGATTCGGCTAAGCTCGCGGCATCGGAGGGGAACATGACCAACCGGCTGTACTTCGGCGACAACCTGCATGTGCTGCGCGAACACGTCGCCGCTGCGTCGGTCGATCTGGTCTATCTCGATCCGCCGTTCAATTCCAAGCGCGATTACAACCTGCTGTTCAAGACGCCCAAGGGCCACGAATCCGACGCGCAGATCACGGCGTTCGAGGATAGCTGGCACTGGGGCGAGCAGGCCGAGCGCGAGTTCGCGGAAATCCTGCGTTCGCCGAACACCGACGTCGCCGAGCTGATGCCGGCGCTGCGCGCGTTTCTGGGCGAGAACGACATGATGGCGTATCTGGTGATGATGGCGAATCGCCTGCTGGAACTGCATCGCGTGCTGAAGCCGACCGGCAGCTTGTATCTGCACTGCGATCCTACTGCCAGCCACTATTTGAAGATTGTGCTGGATGGCGTGTTTGGTGTGATGAGCTACCAAAACGAGATCATCTGGAAACGAACGACAACTCATTCCGACAGCAAGACATGGAGCCGAGTTGCGGACACAATTTTCTTCTACACGAAAACCAGCAATTTCACTTGGAATACGCCGCGCGAGGCACACAACGAAGAATATCTTTCCACAAAGTACAAACACGTAGACGAGAGCGGCCGAGTGTTCCGCCTCGACAACATGACGAGTCCGAATCCTCGACCGAACATGATGTATGAGTGGCGAGGATATGCGAGCCCTGAAAAAGGTTGGCGATACGAACGCGCGACAATGCAAAAGCTTCACGACGAAGATCGCATTTGGTATCCGCGAATGAAGGACGGCACCGAAGACACGTCGAAGCGACCGCAACTCAAGAGATATTTGGATGAGATGGGCGGTGGTGGTGTCATGGGTACGATTTGGACAGATATATCGCCCATCAACTCGCAAGCCCAAGAACGCCTCGGCTACCCCACCCAAAAACCGCTCGCCCTGCTGGAACGCATCATCAACGCCAGTTCCAATCCCGGCGACGTCGTACTCGATCCGTTCTGCGGCTGCGGCACCGCCGTGCACGCCGCGCAGAAACTGGATCGGCGCTGGATCGGCATCGACATCACGCATCTGGCCATCGCGCTGATCGAAAAGCGCCTGAAGGACGCGTTCCCGTACCTCAATCGCGTCAAGCCCGACAAGACCGCGCGCGTCGCGCCCGGCGTCGGCGCGGTCGCCGAACCCGAAGCGCCCGAATACATGCAGCAGTTCGAGGTGATCGGCACGCCCGAAGACCTCGACGGAGCGCGCGACCTCGCCCAGCGCGACAAATACCAGTTCCAGTGGTGGGCGTGTTCGCTGGTCAACGCGCAGCCGTATCAGGGCAAGAAGAAAGGCGCCGACGGCGGCATCGACGGTTTGATCTTCTTCCAGGACGACAAGGGCGCGGCCAAGAAAATCGTCGTCTCGGTGAAGGGCGGCGACAACGTCAACGTCGCGATGGTGCGCGACCTCGCCCATGTGGTCGCGCGCGAGAAGGCCGAAATCGGCCTGTTCGTGACCCTGGCCGACCCGAGCAAACCGATGCAAGTCGAAGCGGTCAAGGAAGGTTTCTACGCCTCGCCCGACACCGGCGCGCAGTTTCCGAAAATCCAGATCCTCACCATCGCCGGCCTGCTCGACGGCAGCGAACGCGCGCGCTATCCCGATCTTGCGCAAGGCGGCCACACCTTCAAAAAGGCGAAGGTCGATCAAGGCAAGAAGGATCAGGGGAAGTTGTTTTAGATGCGCGGGCGGCGTAAGTCAAGCGATACTTGACAAAATGTCAAGTTATACTTGACAATCGCACATGATTCGCAGCTTCCGGCACAAGGGTCTGGCCGATTTGTACCTCGACGGCAGGGCGGCGAAAATCCGCCCCGACCTGCAAGCGCGCATCGTGCGCCGGCTCGACGCCCTGAACGCTGCCAGCGATTTGCAGGAACTGAACGTGCATGGATTCGACTTCCATCCGCTGCGCGGCTTCAAACCCACGCGCTACAGCATTCATGTGAATGGGCCGTGGTGCGTCACTTTCGAATGGGTGTCGGGCGACGCCCTGCGCGTCGATCTTGAGCAATACCACTGAGAACCGTCATGCCTACCTATTCCGCCAACCGCAATCCGAATCGCGCGCCCACGCACCCGGGCGCGATCCTGCGCGAAGACGTGTTGCCTGCGCTCGGCCTGAGCGTGACACAGGCCGCACGCCGCCTGCGCGTATCGCGGCAGACGTTGCACGAGCTTCTCGCCGAGCGCAAGGGATTCACTCCCGAGATGGCCTTGCGCGTAGGCGCGCTCGCCGGCAACGGCGCGGCCCTGTGGCTGCGCATGCAGCAGGATTTCGACTTGTGGCACGCGCAACGCCGGCTGGCTGGCGAACTGCGTGCCATCGAGCGCGAAGCGGCTTGATGCGCTACATTGCGGCCGTGCACCACTCAAATTATCTCAAACGCGAGGTATGGGACGACTTCTAGTTACTTCAACTGGAAGGAAATCCCATGTCGATTCGCAACAAGTCGAAAGATCGCAACGCAGGCGGTAGAATTTCGCGCAAGTTCACATCGCCTGGCGACGGCAATATGAACACACCGAGTTGGTGGACGCGGCTTCACATGACACGCCCGCGGCGACTCGAAAACAAGGGCGCATGTCGTGCGATCCTGCGGGGCGCAGACCCGGACGGCATGACGTATCCGCCGGGCAATCACAAGCCGCACAAATATTACTGGTAACGTCGTCGCTACTTCGCCGGCAGGTAATCCAGCGGATTGACCGGCTTGCCGTTCTTGCGGATCTCGAAGTGCAGTTCGTCGCGGCTGGCGCTGGTCGCGCCCATTTCCGCGATTTCCTGGCCGGCCTTGACGCGGTCGCCTTCCTTGACCAGGCGCTTGCGATTGTGGCCATAGGCGCTCAGGAAATTCGCGTTGTGCTTGACGATGACGAGTTCGCCATAGCCGATCAGGCCGTTGCCGCTGTACACCACTTCGCCGTCTGCTGCCGCGCGCACCGGATCGCCCGCGCTGCCGGCGATATCCAGGCCTTGTCTGGTCTGATCGCCCGAAACAAACGTGCCGACGACCTTGCCATCTGCAGGCCAGCGCCAGGTAACGCCACCGGCATTCAACTCCGCGGTGCTTTCGGCCGGTTTTGCCGGCGGCGGCGCAACCGGTTTGGAGACCGGCGGAGCCTGCTCGACGGGCTTGGGCGCGGGCGTGGAAACCGGCGGCTTTTCCGCCGTCGCCGCGACCGGTGCCGTGGATGTGGGCAGCGCAGGCGCGGGGGCAGTTGCAGCCTGCGTCGCGATCGGTTCGAACGCCGATGGCTTCTGCGCTGCTGCAGGCGATGAGGACAACGGCGCGGTTGTCGCCGTGTTTTCGCCGATGCCCGTGGTTACGGCCTGCCCGGGTTCTGGTTCTGGCGTTGCCGCAGCCGTGGACGCGACCACCGCCGCAGGCGGCGCGCTCAGGCGCAATTCCTGCCCGACGAAAATGCGGTACGGCGAGGCGATGCCGTTCCATGCAGCAAGATCGCGGAAGTCGAAACCATGCTTGAACGCAATCGAATACAAGGTATCGCCGCGCACGACGCGATAGGTGGCGGACTCGGAACGCAGTGCACTGGTCGATGCCGTCGTGTTTTCGTTCGGCAACGACAGGTCCACCACCGGCGCGGGCGGATTCGAAGCACAGCCTGCGAACCATGCGACAACGGCAATGCAGGTGAGTCGCAGAATCCCGGTCGGCAATGCGCGCATCGTCATCACGTTTTCAACGCAGGTAGCTGAAGTAGAGCACAAGCAAAATGACCAGAATCACAACGACCCAGCCGATCCATTCGATCCAGCGATGGATCGCCTTCTCGGCGCGCTCGCCGCCGAGGCGGATCAGGCCGCACAGCAGGTACACGCGCTTGCCGCGGCCGACCGCGATGCCGGCGAGGAACGGCAGCATCGGCATGCCGACGATGCCGCAGGCCCAGCTTGCGACCTTCATCGGAATCGGCACGAAGCCGGCCGCGACCAGCAGCCAGAACGCCTTCCACGGATGCGCGACCGCGTCAGCGCGGAATTCATCGACGAGTTTGTCCAGATGCGCAAGCATTCCGGAGTCGCTGAGCAACGGCCGCAGCGCGTCGAAGGCGAAATGGCCCAGCGCGTAGCCGACCAGCGATCCGAGCAGAGAGAACGTCAGGCTGATCGACGCGAAGCGCGCCCAGCGCACGGGTTTGGCCAGCGTCATCGGCGCGAGCATGAATTCCGGCGCAACCGGAAAAATGAAGGCTTCGACGAAGCTCAATCCGGCCAGATAGGCTTGCGCGCGCGGATGCGCGGCCCAGCGCAGCGCAATTTCGTACAGCGGCTTGAACAGGCGCATCAGGCCACGCCACCGAGCAGCGGCACGAAGCTGACCTGACCGAGCGTGTGCGCTTTCCACTCATCGCCGTCGCGGCGGTAGCACAGCAACTTCTGCTTGCCTGCCGGCCCGACCGGCGCAACCAGAACGCCGTCCGGTGCGAGTTGATCGAACAGTGCAGAGTCGACTTCCTCGCCGGCCGCGGTGAGGACGATCGCATCATAAGGGGCGAATTCCGCCCAACCAATGCGGCCATCGTCGTTCTTGCTGCGGATATTGGCGATGCCGAGCTTGCGAAAGCGGCGGCGTGCTTCGCGCAGCAATCCCTCGATGCGCTCGACCGTGTATACATTTGCGCAAAGCACCGCGAGTACCGCGGCCTGATAGCCGGAACCGGTGCCGATTTCCAGAACCTTGTCCGGAATCTTCGCTTCGATCAGCGCCTCGGTCATGCGTGCCACGACCCAGGGCTGCGAGATCGTCTGCGCGTGACCGATCGGCAAGGCAGTATCCTCGTAGGCGCGCGATTCGAGCGCCGGCTCCACGAACAAATGGCGCGGCAGGCGCGTGAGCACATCGAGCACGCGGCGGTCGGCGATGCCCTCCTCCTTGAGCCGCGCGATCAGGCGGTCGCGCGCGCGCTGGCCGGTCATGCCCAGGCCTTGCGCCTCCGGCGTGAGACGTGAAAAAACGTTCATGCGGCGCTGCCCAGTTCAAGCGACAGCGAACTGACCCAACTGCTGACCTTGTCCAGCGCCTGGAAACGCGTGAGATCGACGTGGATCGGCGTGATCGAGATGAAGCCGTCGCGCACGGCGTTGAAATCCGTGCCGGGGCCGTCATCTTCGGCCTCGCCAGCCGGACCGATCCAGTACATCGGATGGCCGCGCGGATCGCGCTGCGGCACGCACGGCGCGGAGCGATGCCGGCGCCCGAGTCGGGTCACCGCGAATCCGCGCAATTCCGCCCAGGGCCGATCCGGCACGTTGACGTTGAGGATGGTGTCGGCCGGCAGCGGATCGACCAGCAGCCGCTGCATGATCGACAACGCCGCCTGCGCGGCGCTGTGGTAGTGCGTGCCCAGGTGATCGGACGACACCAGCGACACCGCGATCGCCGGCAGCCCGAGGAAACGGCCCTCCATCGCCGCCGACACGGTGCCGGAATAGATCACGTCGTCGCCGAGGTTCGCCGAATTGTTGATCCCGGAAACGACGATGTCGGGTTCGTGGTCGAGCAGGCCCGACAGCGCCAGATGCACGCAGTCGGTCGGCGTGCCGGAGACGCGGTAGCGGCGCTCGTCGAGCTTCTTCACCCGGATCGGCTGGTCCAGCGTGAGCGAATTGCTGGCGCCGGAACGGTCGCGATCCGGCGCCACCACGGTGACCTCGCCCATCATCGACAGGCGTTGCGCCAGGATCTGGATGCCGGGGGCGTCGACGCCGTCGTCGTTGCTTACAAGTACTCGCATAAGCCGACTATTCTACCAAGCATCGCCATTGCCGTATCCTCGGCGCATGCGCAAATCCAGACCTGCCAACGTCAGCGACGACGATTTGCGCCTGTTCGCCGAGGCGGTCGGGCCGGTGCGGCGCCTGCACTTCCACGAACCGGTTGCGCCCCCGAAGCCCGCTGCCGAACCGCTGCAATCGCGGCGCGACGAGGCGAATGTCGCCCATGAACTGCTCGACAGCGGCATCGACCCGGCGGTCACCGAGATTGGCGAGGAGCTGAGCTATCTCAAGGATGGACATTCGCCGCGGCTGCTGCGCCAGCTCAAGCGCGGACAGTTTTCCATCGCCGACGAGATCGACCTGCACCAGATGACTGCCGCCGTCGCGCGCGCTGCAATCAAGGAATTTCTGGACGAATCGCGCCGCAACGGCAAGTTGTGCGTCAAGCTGATCCACGGCAAGGGCCTGCGCTCGCGCGCCGAGGGTCCGGTGCTCAAGCGCCTCGTCGATGGCCTGCTGCGCCGGCGTGCGGATGTGATCGCGTTCGCCTCGGCCAAACCGGCCGAGGGCGGAACCGGAGCGAGCATCGTGCTTCTGAAACGCGCTTAACTGCGACTTTGATAATCAAATATTTCTCTCAATAAAACAGTGGCATAAGCGCCTGAATTCAAGTAGAAACTCAGCTCGGTGCTGGCATCCGGAAGCCACCGGATCGTCGGCTCGCGGGGGCGCAAAACCAGGCTGCGCCTTTCCTGGCGCAAGCCATTCGAAGCCAACCCGGCCGCAAGTTCCGAATTGGCCACGGCGACCGAATTTTCCAGTTCCGCGACCGCGCCGGAACTGCGCAAATCCCCCGTGCCCCACATCGGCCCGGTCGGGTCGATGTCGCCGCTCGCGCAGCGCGCGAGCAATTCCGGCGTCAGCGGTTCGGGCCCGAAGATGCTGTGCGTGCCGGCGAGCATGAAGACATCGCCGTCGAGCGGACGATTCCAGTCGCCCTGCTCCACGCGTGCGGCGAGCACGGCATTGAACAGGTGCGAGCGCGCCGCCGAAAGGAACAGCGAACGTTCATGGCGCTGCACACGCCTGCCCGCGAACATCGCCTTGGCGCGTTCGATATTCGCCGACTCACGTCCGAAACGCTGCTCGCCGAAATAATTCGGGACGCCTTGCGCGCGGATCAATTCGACTATTTTCTCCGCGGCATCATGGTCGCCCTCGACACCTCGCACCACGATGCGAAAGCGATTGCCCTTGAGCGCTCCGCGATGCAATTTGCGGCTGTGCCGTGCCGATTCCAGAATATGAAATTCGGCGTGCGCCAGCGCCGCCCAATCCGGATCGGACTTGCCGGGCAGATGGATCGAAAACGTCTGGCGCGTGACTGCGTGACGGTCCTTCAATCCGGCATAGCTCACCGCATCCGGACGCACACCAGCAAAACGCGCGAGTTCCTTGGCCACGAAATCGGTGTTCGCGCCGCGCTTTTCCACGCGCACGAAGACGTGCTCGCCCGCGCCGTCGGGCGCGAAGCCCAGGTCCTCGTCGACGAAAAAATCTTCGGGAGTCGTGCGCAGGGTTCCGCGCAGCGGTGGTCCGCCGAATGCAAACGGCAAATCCACGTCAGGCCTTGTCCAGCAATACGACAGCATATGCAGCAATGCCTTCGCCGCGTCCGGTGAAGCCAAGCTTTTCGCTGGTCGTCGCCTTGACGCTGATGCGACCTGCATCGCATGCAAGATCAGCGGCCAGATTCGCGCGCATCGCCGCCGCATGCGGTGCAATTTTTGGTGCCTCGCAAACGATGCTGATGTCGGCGTTACCAAGCGCGTAGCCCTGCTCGCGCATCAACGCGGCGCAATGGCGCAGGAACACGCGGCTGTCGGCACCGCACCAGCGCGCATCGCTGGGCGGAAAATGCTGGCCGATGTCGCCCAGTGCCAGCGCGCCGAGGATCGCGTCGCACAGTGCGTGAATGGCGACGTCGCCATCCGAATGCGCGACGATTCCGTGCGAATGCGCGATGCGCACACCGCCAACGACGACATGATCGCCGGGGCCGAATGCGTGAACGTCGATGCCATTGCCAATTCGCATTTATTCCCCTCATCCGCCCTTCCCGCAGCCACCTGTCGGCGGCTTCGACCTTCTCCCGCACGCGGGAGAAGGGAAAAAAATTAGTCGATCCTCGACAACAAGAATTCCGCCAGCGCGAAATCCGCCGGCGTGGTGACCTTGATATTGTCCTCGCTGCCTTCCACGAGCAAGGGCTTGTGGCCGGCGAGTTCCATCGCCATCGCCTCATCCGTGACGACGATGTCCACGGCACGCGCCGCTTCGATCGCTGCAACAAGCTCGCCGAGGCGGAACATCTGCGGCGTCAACGCACGCCAACGCGCATCGCGTGGCTCGGTGGCGATTGCGTGATTCCTCTCATCCGCACGCTTGAGCGTATCGCGCAGCGGCGCGGCGAGCAGCGCACCGCCAGCGGGAATGCCTTGTTCGATCAGGCGCGAAATGTCATCGGCGCGAACGCAGGGGCGCGCCGCGTCGTGCACCAACACGAGGTTTCCATCGTCCACGCGGGCGCGCAACGCGCGCAAACCGGCGAGCACGGAATCGGCGCGCTCGGCGCCGCCGCATACCGTCAGCACCGGCTTGCCAACGAGTTCGGGCACACTCGACCAATACGAATCGTCGGATGCCAGCACCACCATCAATCCGGCGATGCGCGGATGCGCTGCGAGCCGCTCCAGCGTATGCAGCAGCATTGGCTTGCCGGCGATGGGCAGATATTGCTTGGGAACCTCGCCGCCAACGCGCGCGCCGCGTCCGGCTGCCGGCACCACGCACCACAGTGCGTCAGTGGTTGCCATTGTCGGTCTTGGGATTCGCAGACGTCGGATCGACGACCTGATAGAACACCTCGCCCGGCTTGATCAGGCCAAGTTCGGAACGCGCGCGTTCTTCGATCGCGCCTTTCCCGGATTTCAGATCCTGCACCTCGGCGGACAGCGCCTCGTTACGCTGTTTGAGCTTGAGGTTTTCGGCCTTCTGTTCGCCAAGCCGCTGCTGCAGGCGCCAAACGTCGCGCATGCCGCCCTCACCGGTCCAGAATTTTATCTGCAAGGCGATCAACAGGATCAGCAGGATGAGGGCGATGTAACGCAGCACACGCGGGCGCTCAGCGAATCAATCCCGGCACATTTGGAAACGCAGCGCGTCCGGCGTATTTCGCCGATGCACCCAGCGCCTGTTCGATGCGCAGCAACTGGTTGTACTTGGCTACGCGATCAGAGCGACACAGCGAGCCGGTCTTGATTTGCGTCGCCGTGGTCGCCACCGCGATATCGGCAATCGTCGTGTCCTCGGTTTCACCGGAGCGATGCGAGATCACCGCGGCATAATTCGCCTTGGCAGCCATCGCAATCGCTTCCAGCGTTTCGCTCAAGGTTCCGATCTGGTTGACCTTGATCAGGATCGCATTGGCAATGCCGTCGGCGATGCCGGCGCGGAAGATCGCCGGATTCGTGACGAAGTTGTCGTCGCCGACGAGTTGGACCTTCTTGCCGAGCTTTGCGGTCAGCGCCTTCCAGCCATCGCGATCCTGCTCGGCGACGCCGTCTTCGATGCTGATGATCGGATACTTCGCGCACCAGCCGGCGTAGAACTCGATCAGTTCGGCGCCGGACATCTTCCTGCCCTCGCCGGCCAGATCGTACACGCCGTTGTCGAAGAATTCGGAACTGGCAGCATCCAGGCCAAGGTATACATCCTTTCCAGCCGCATAACCGGCCTTCGCGATCGCTTCCAGGATCGTTTCGATCGCCTGTTCGTTGGATTTCAAATCGGGCGCGAAGCCACCCTCGTCGCCGACCGCGGTGTTCAGGCCCTTGGCCTTGAGCACGGATTTGAGCGCGTGGAAAATTTCCGCACCGGCGCGCAGTGCTTCGGCAAAACTCGACATGCCGACCGGCACGATCATGAACTCCTGCATGTCGACGTTGTTGTCGGCATGCGCTCCACCGTTGACGATGTTCATCATCGGCACCGGCAGATGCAGCGACGCGCCGGCGGCAAGCGACGTATTGATGTATTTCCACAGCGGCAGCTTTTTCGACGCCGCTACCGCATGCGCGGCCGCAAGCGAAACGCCAAGAATCGCATTCGCGCCGAGCTTGCCCTTGTTTGGCGTGCCATCGAGTGCGATGAGCTTGGCGTCGAGTCCGGCCTGATCGGTCGCATCGAAACCATTCAGCGCCTGCGCAATCGCACCGTTGACGTTGGCGACCGCATTGCGCACGCCCTTGCCGCCGTAGCGCGACTTGTCGCCGTCGCGCAATTCGACCGCTTCGCGCGAGCCAGTGGATGCACCGGACGGCACCGCGGCGCGACCGAAAGAACCGTCGGCAAGCGTGACTTCCGCTTCAAGCGTGGGATTGCCGCGCGAATCGAGGATTTCGCGGGCGTGGATCTTTTCGATATGCGACATGTTCGTGTTCCGCAATACAAAAACTGGAAATCAGGATTTTACCAATGCCGACCGCAAACCCAGATGCTTCACGAACGGATCGAAATCTCGATCGCTGTACAGCAGGCTGTGGTTATCGACGATACATCGCGTGGCGATCATCGTATCGACTGTCTTGCGAACCGTGATGCCCACAGAGCGCAGTACTCTGAAATTCTGCGCCGCGGCAATCGCCAACTCGCGACCGCCGATGTCAAGGACGATGAGCGACGTCAGCAATTTCCTTGCCTGGGCGAACTCCTTGTCGACCACAAAACCTTGAAGCACCTCAGCCAAAACAAGATCGCCGACGGCGATCGGCTCTTTGTCCAACAACGCATCCAACCGGTCGGTTTGCTCCGTCGCCTTGCCGCGAAAATAATCGACCCAGACGCTCGAATCGACAAGAATCACTTGTCGGTTCTCATCGCATCAAGATCGCCTTGCCAATGCAGTTTGCCGCGAAACCTGCGGATTTCCGCCTGTTGCGACAGACGCAACAGGGTCCGCAATCCCAACTCGACAGCTTCGCGCTTGGTTTTCACCCCGGTCGCGCGCAACGAGGCTTTCATCAATTTGTCGTCGATAACGATATTGGTGCGCATAATGTGTATTCGCGTCTATATTCGTACACATTCTAGCGGCAATCCGCAGCCGGCGCAAACGCGCTGATTCAAATCGGTTCGCGCTTGGCTACACGATCCAGCGCGACCAGCGTTTCCAGCAGTGCCTGCATCTTGCCCAGCGGCCATGCATTCGGGCCGTCGGACAGCGCCTTGTCAGGATCCGGATGGGTTTCCATGAAGATGCCGGCAATACCTACGGCGACGGCTGCGCGCGCAAGCGCCGGCACGAACTCGCGCTGGCCGCCGGATCTGCCGTCTGCGCCGCCGGGCAGTTGCACCGAATGCGTTGCGTCGAATACCACCGGGCAGCCGGTGTCGCGCATCACCGTGAGCGAGCGCATGTCGGAAACAAGGTTGTTGTAGCCGAAACTCGCGCCGCGCTCGCAGACCATGATCGCATTGTTACCCGCCGCCTTGGCCTTCGCGGCGACGTGCTTCATCTCCCATGGCGACAAAAACTGACCCTTCTTGATGTTGACGGGTTTTCCGGCGCGCGCAACGTTCTGGATGAAGTCGGTCTGGCGGCACAGGAACGCCGGTGTCTGCAACACATCGACCACGGACGCGACCTCATTCAGAGGCGTGTATTCGTGCACATCGGTGAGCACCGGCACGCCGATTTGCTTCTTTACTTCGGCGAGGATGCGCAGGCCTTCCTCGAGCCCCGGTCCGCGGAAACTCGTTCCCGATGTGCGATTGGCCTTGTCGAAGCTGGATTTGAAAATGAAGGGAACGCCGAGCTTTGCGGTGATTTCGCGGAGCTTGCCGGCGGTGTCGATTTGCAGTTGCTCGGACTCGATCACGCATGGTCCGGCGATCAGAAACAGGGGTTGGTCGAGGCCGACAGTGAAACCACACAATTTCATGCAATTTGCTCCGTCATTCCGGCGAAAGCCGGGGTCCAGTGACTTTGACTCTCATTGCATCGCCGAAAAAACAAAAGGCACTGGATTCCGGCTTCCGCCGGAATGACGAGCATATTCATGCCGCTACCTCTGCGAACTTCGGCGCGGTGCGCACAACTTTCAGCTCGCGCGCGGCGCGCACGAAGCCGATGAACAAGGGATGCCCGTCGCGCGGGGTGGAGGTGAACTCCGGATGGAACTGGCAGGCCACAAACCACGGATGCTGCTG
>JAFEEK010000068.1 GCA_018241165.1 Pseudomonadota bacterium | reverse complement strand
CTTGGCAGTCCGCTGTCATCCCGCAGGATCCGGCACGAACCCGTTCGGAAACGGCTGCGGTTGGCGTGCGATCGGGCGCGGTTGCGGGATCACGCCCTGGGCGACGAGGTTGCGATAGCTGTCGTACCAGATCGCATCGACTTCATCCGGATTCGTGCTGGCGCGCACGAATTGCGTATAGCGCACGTCGGAATGCTCGCGCGCGCCGTGGCCGGTGCCGAGCGATTCCTGCGGCGCCGGAATCGGGCGCATGGCCTGCGCCATGGCCGGCGCTGCTTCGGACTTCGCACGCGCGGCGCCGGAATCCTGCGCCGAGCGCATGGCAGGGGCAGGCGGATAACGGTCGGCGAGCGGCGCTTCGGCGATGCGGCCCTCGCGCCAGAACAGCGGCTTTTCGCGGAACACCGCGACGCCAATCACGCCGACGTTGTCGGGGCGTCCGGTGCGCGCCGCGTAGCTGTTGGAAAGATTCGTGAAATTGAATTGCGCGATTTCCGACATGCTCTTGCGCCAGCCGGCAACGTCCGTGCTCTGGTAGGCGTCGAGCACATAGCCCGATTGATCGGGACTTGCGGTTTCGCCGCTGATCGCGTTGACGCCGTCGACCGACAACACGGCTAGCACGCGCATGCCGGTGAGGTTGGTCAGGTGCACGGCGTAACGATGACCGGGCGTGCCGGCGACGTAGAATTTTCCATCGTGCGCGTAAGTTTGCAGGGGCGTGCCGGTATCGCGATCGGTCACGCTCACGTCGACCAGCGAACCGGCGCGCGCAGCGGCGGACAAGGACAGGGCGGCGACAACGGCAAGCGAAAGCAGGGTTTTCATCGGATACTCCAGCGTGGCGGTGGGAACGATGGGGTATGCAACGGGGTGGGGGTGGAATCAGGGTTAAACTTGAATGGGACGAATGTCGGGCATAGACTATGCGCATGATCATTGCGCATGCGAGGTGCGACATGAACCGTTCGGCAGCACTCAAGAAACCGACCAACGTCAGCATCAACAGCGAGCTCCTGGCAGATGCGCGGGAGCTTGGTCTGAATCTGTCGGCCGAGCTCGAAGAACGTCTTACCGAAACCGTGCGTCAGCGTCGCGCTGAACAATGGAAGCGCGACAATCGCGCGGCGATCGAGGCGTACAACAAGTTCGTCGAGGAAAACGGCGTCTTCGGCGCGGAGTTCCGCGGGTGGTGATTCGCCGCTTCGACGTGCTGCGCAATCCAAGCAGCGCTTCCAACAAGACGTTTCCCTATTTGCTCGTGGTGCAGTCGGAGTTCCTGCACGACCTGCCAACGCGTGCAGTGGTGCCACTGACGCGGGCCAGGTCGATCAAGGGCCCGCCGGCGGCACTGCTCAATCCGGAATTCGATATCGATGGCGTGCGCGTCGTGATGCTCACGCAACAGATCGCCAACGTGCCGCTGACGGCACTGCGCTCACCGGTCGCGTCGCTGGAAACGCATCGCGATGCGATCGTGCGCGCGCTCGACTTTTTGTTCGAAGGAATCTGACGTGCCGCAAGTATCGTCCAAGACCCGCATCCTCACCGGCATCACCACCACCGGCACGCCGCATCTGGGCAATTACGTCGGCGCGATCCGCCCGGCGATAGCGGCCAGTCGCAATGCGAATGCCGAGTCGTTCTACTTCCTCGCCGACTACCACGCCCTGGTCAAATGCGACGATCCGGCGCGGGTGCAGCGCTCCACGCTGGAGATCGCGGCGAGCTGGCTGGCGTGCGGGCTCGACCCGGAAAAAGTATATTTCTACCGTCAATCCGACATTCCCGAAATTCCCGAGCTGACCTGGCTGCTGACCTGCGTCACCGCGAAGGGCCTGCTCAACCGTGCGCATGCCTACAAGGCCGCGACCGACGCAAACCGCGACAAGGATGACGATGCCGACGCCGGCATCAACGCAGGCCTGTACATGTATCCGGTGCTGATGGCGGCGGACATCTTGATCTTCAATGCGAACAAGGTGCCGGTCGGGCGCGACCAGGTGCAGCACATCGAGATGGCGCGCGACATCGGCCAGCGCTTCAACCACATCTACGGCGGCGAATACTTCGCGTTGCCGGAAGCGGCGATCGAGGAAAGCGTCGCCACCTTGCCCGGCACCGACGGGCGCAAGATGAGCAAGAGTTACGACAACACCATCCCGTTGTGGCTGCCGGAAAAAGACTTGCGCAAGGCAATTCTGGGCATCATCACCAATTCCCAGGCGCCGGGCGAGGCGAAGGATCCGGACGAATCCAACTTGTTCGCGATCTATCGTGCGTTTGCCAACGCGGACGAAACCGCCGCGATGCGCCGCGCCTATGCCGAGGGCATAGCCTGGGGCGACGCCAAGCAGAAAGTGTTCGAGCGTGTGAACGCGGAACTGGCGCCGATGCGCGCGAAGTACGACGCGTTGATCGCCGACCCGGCGCAAATCGAGAGCCGGCTGCGCGAGGGCGCTGCGCGGGCGCGTGCACTCGCGACTCCGTTCGTTGCGCGGCTTCGCCATGCGGTCGGATTGCGCGATTTGCGCGACAAGGCGTCCAGCGCAACGAAATCAAAAACGTTTGTCGAAAAACCAGCGCTGCAGCCTGTCGTCTTCCGCGACGGCGACACGTTCGCGTTCAAGGTGCTGGATGCGAAAAAATCCGTGCTTGCAGAAAAAGGCGGATTCGCCGATCCGAAAAGCGCGATGACCGCCGCGCGCGAGGCGTTGGCCTCGTTCGACGCCGGTTGAATCAACGCGGCAGGGCGAGATCGTCCAGCAACGCCTTGAGGAACCGCGCCGCTTCGCCGCCGGTACAGGCGCGGTGGTCAAAAGTGAGCGAAATCGGCATGCGCCGGTGCACTTCGATCGCGCCGATCACGGCGACGACATCATGGGAAAGTTTTCCAGCGCCGACGATGGCCACGCACGGCGGCACCACGACCGGTGATGCGTAGCGGCCGGCGAACATGCCGAAGTTGGACAGGCTGATCGTGTAGCCCGTCAACTCCGACGCCGGAATCGAACGATCTTCGGTCTGCGCGCGCAGGCGCTTGATGGCGGCGCGGATGCCGGCGGCGTCCATCACGTCGGCATTGCGCAGCGCCGGCACGAACAAACCATCGTCGGTATCCACCGCGATGCCGATGTCCACGTGCGGATGCAGGGTGCGGGTCAGGTTCTTGCCATCGAACCACGCGTTCAGTGCCGGCACCGCCTTGCACGCGGCAACGATGGAGCGAATCAGGCGCGCGGTGATGTCCTGCTTGCCGATCCATTCGTGCAGATCGGCGTCGTCCACAATCGTGGTCGGCACGACTTGCGCGTGCGCGTCGGCCATCACCCGCGCCATGTTGCGACGCACGCCCTTGAGTTGGTCGGGCTGGCCGAAAACCTGTTGCGCCGATGGCGGCGCGGTGCGCATGGGTTGGCCGGAGGCGGAGAGTGCGGTTCTGGCGCCACCCTCACCCGGCGCGCGTTGCGCGCCGGCCTCTCCCGCCAGCGGGAGAGGCGAAGTGCGTTGTGCCGTTCCCCCTCTCCCGCCTGCGGGAGAGGGTTGGGGTGAGGGTGTCGCTCGTGCAGTACCCGCTGCCGCAGCATTCTTCACATCCTGCATCGTGACCGCGCCGTCGGCGCCGGTCGGCGCGACGCGCGCCAGATCCACGCCGAGTTTTTTCGCCATCGCGCGCACCGCGGGTACGGCTTTCACGCCGCCGACGCTTGCGGCCTGTTCGACGATAACTTGGTTGCTCGACACCAT
>JAFEEK010000067.1 GCA_018241165.1 Pseudomonadota bacterium | reverse complement strand
CATCCATCTGCGAATTGTGCGCGTCGCGTAGTCGATTTCCTACACGTGCGCGCGGCGCGCGCCGATTGGCCGATCCCGACCGAATCGCGATCCTATTCGCCACACGACGGAGGGCGGATCATGCAGCACGAACGATACATCGCCAGCGGACGCAGCATGCGCTGGTACGAATGGCTGGCGGGATGGTTGCTTCTGTGCCTGGCATTCGGCGTGCGCGCCGGAGCGGTCTACAAATGCGTGGACGCGAGCGGCGCCATCACGTTTCAGGATCACGTCTGCGCGGCGGCGCAGATGCAAAGCGATGTGGAAATCGCGCCAGCGCCAACCTACGCGCCATCGCCGAAGTATGCGGTCGAGACGAGTTCTGCGCGCGCCAACGCTCGACCCGCGCGTTTCGAAACGCACAACAGCCATCGCGACACGGCCTACGAATGCCGCGCCAGCGACGGGCGCGTGTTCTACCGGCTAGGGGCCTGTCCGCGCTCGCTGGCCCCAGAAGGCGGCAGCGCCGGTCGCGGGAAAGGACGCGGCGCAGGCGCATCGGTGAGCGTGTCCGGCCACCTGGTGCCGCGCGAGGATGCATGTGCGCAGATGCGCCGCGCCGGTTCCATCGGCCGCGGCGGGCACGAATTCGACGAACACGTATCCACTTATGACAAGAATCTCGGGCGCGATCCCTGCGCCTGAAACAAAGATCGGGTATCTTTGGCGCCATCCGCCAAGGGTGCCGCATGTCTTCGAAGTCTTCGCTGTTCATCGCCGTGATCGCCACGGTTCTTGCCGCCTGTTCCGGCGGCAACGCGCCGCCGCCGGTCGATCCCGCGGTCGCCGCCAAAGCCGCAGCGGAAGCCAAGGCGGCGAAAGAAACCGCGCTGTACGAGCAAATGCGCAAGAGCGGCAGTTGGGATATCGCCGTGTCGTTGGGTAGCGAAGTCCTGGCGAACTGGCCGGATTCAACCGCTGCGGCGCAGGTGCGGAAGACCCTGGACGAAACGCGCGACAAGGCCGCCACCATCGCCAATACGCGCCGGCTTGCCGGGCTGTGGAGCTACACCGTCACGGCCGAGGACGGCGGCACGCAATACGCCGCCGCGATCGCAAGCAAGGATGCTCCGAAGCTGCCGAGCGCGCGCCTGCGCCTGGTGCTGCGCCAGCATCCCAAGTGGGGCCGCAGCGTGTACCTGCTGCTCGACAACGCCACGTTCGATTGCAAGGGCGGCTGCGCGACCTTGCCGGTGAGTTTCGACGGCGACAAGCCGCAACACATGAAGGCGACGATTCCGCCGACCGGCGAGCCGGCGCTGTTCATCGACGACGACAAGGGCTTTATCGCCAAGCTCGAAAAGGCGAAAACCATCGCGGTCGGCGTCAAGCTCAAGGGCAGCGGCGAATTCAACGCCGAATTCGAAGTCAGCGGATTCGATCCGTCGAGGCTGCCGGCGAAGCCGATCAAATAGTCGGTTCAGCGCTTGCGCACCAGCATCACGCCATCTCCGATCGTGAGCAGTACCGGTTCGACGCGCCGGTCGGCGTGGATCTTCGCGTTGAGCGCGCGGATCGCGTCGGTGTCGGCGTCGTGCACGCTTGCGTCGGCGACCTTGCCCGACCACAACATGTTGTCCAGCGCGATCAGTCCACCCGTGCGCAGCAGGTCCAGGCAGGCCTCGTAATAGGCGTCGTAGCCGGATTTGTCTGCATCGATGAAGGCGAAATCGTAGCGGCCCTTGCCGCCGTGCGCAGCCAGATCGCGCAGGCTGTCGAGCGCGGGTGCCAGGCGCAAATCGATGCGCGCGGCGACGCCGGCTTGCGTCCAGTAACGGCGCGCGATCGACGTCCACTCTTCGCTGATGTCGCAGCAAATCAACTTGCCGTCATCGGGTAATGCGGACGCGACCGCCAGCGCGCTCATGCCGGTGAAGGTGCCGATCTCGATGCAGCGCTTCGCGCCGATCGAACGTACGAGCAGGGCCAGGAATGCGGCCTGATCCGGACCGATCTGCATGCCGGCCTGCGGCAGCTTGGCGGTTTCCTCGCGCAGGCGGGCGGCGACGTCGCTCTCGCGCGAATTCGACCAGACATAGGATTCGATGGATTCGGATGCGGCGAAACGGCGGGCCATGGCGATCTCCTGCGGATCGCGCAAGGATACTCCCGCTTCGCTGGTGGGCGGTCTCTCAAACCAGCCGCAAGTCTTCCGCCCTGGTCTGCGGAAACACGTTCGCAAGCTGCGTTGCATTCATGCCCCATAGCCGACCGAACACGCCGCCGAGCAGGCTGCGGTAATCGTTGAGCACGGGGAAATCGCGGTTCTGCAGCAGGTTTTCCTGGGTCACGCGCACCTGTTCGCCGGCGACGCGGCCGCCGTTGATGCCGCCGCCGAGCACCCAGTACACCGAACCGTGGCCGTGGTCGGTGCCCTTGTTGCCGTTCTCGCGGAAGGTGCGGCCGAATTCGGATACGACCACGACCGTGGTGTCCTTCCAGTCGTCCTCCATCGCCTTTGCGTACGCGGCGAGTCCGCGCGCGAGGTTGCCGAGATTGTTCGCGAGCGCGCCCTGCGCGCCGCCTTCGCCGACGTGGGTGTCCCAACCGCCGACATCGATGAAGCCGATGCGGTATTTGTCGCGCATCATCTGCGCGATGCGCGGCGCCTGTTGCGTGAATCCGTACGCGTTCACCGCGCCTCGGCTGGCCTTCATCATCTCGTCGGCGAATTCGCCGGCGACCTGCTGGCGCAGCGCCAGGCCTTCGGCCACCGGTTGCGCCAGCGCGGTGTCCTTGTACATTTCGGCCAGGATCGCCGATTGGCGCGCATCGAATGCGGCCTTGCCCACGCGCGCCAGCGAGATGTTCGGCACGTCGCCGCCGCCTTGCAGGCTCAGCGGCAGGGATTGCGTGAACGCGATCGGCGCGGCGTTGCCATTGAGCGCACCGGACAGGCGCGCAAGGAAGCCGGAGCGGTCGGCATGATCGTTTTCCGGCAGACCGTGCTCGATGTCGTCCTGCGTTTCGAAGTGGCTGCGCGACAGGTTCGGCGTGCCGGCGAACGGCACGAACGCGAGCTGCTTCTTCGCATACAGCGGCTCCAGCGCCTCGCGCACGGCGGGCGCGAGCGCCCAGTCGGCATCCAGGCGCAGCGCGCCGGCGGCGGCCGAGTCGGGCCGGGCAATGGCAATGGTGGGCCGCGACGCGTAGTAGAAATCGCTCGAATACGGCACCAGCAGGTTCGCGCAGTCGTAGCCGCCGCGCAGGAACACGAGCAGGAAGCGCGGCGATGAAGCCGGTGCGGCAAACAGGCGTCCGGCGAGTCCGGCGGCGGGCAACGCGGCGAGGGTGGTCAGGAAATGGCGGCGATTCATGGTCGTTACCTCAGCGGTAATTGGATTCGGGTGCGGCGAGCAGGTAGGTGTTCCATTCCGGTGGCGATTGCGCCTTGCCCAGCGCGGCCAGCGTAGGTTGCGACAGCCACGGCTTGATCGCCTGGGCGAACAATTGCCCTGAAAGCTGCGGCACGGTCGGCATGGCCACGCCATCGAACAGTTGCACGTCGCCGACGCCAATCGCGCGCGCCAGTTCGAAGCGTGCGCTCATCTGCCCGGACGAATCCCACGCGCTGGAAACCAGCGGGTAACCGTCCGGCGTCTGGTGGCCGAATTCGCCTTCACCCTGGCTGTTCAGCCACGCGATCAGGCGACGTGGATCCGGCGCGGCGCGGCCGTCGTAGGCCAGGCGCACGGACGAAACCACGTAGTGCATCGGATCCTTGAATTTGGTGCCGAGCGACGCGGCGAACTGCGGCGAATCGAACAGGGTGCGCAGCACCGAACGGATGTCGCCGTGCGTGCGCTGGAACGTGTCCGCCATCGCATCGACCAGCGCCGCCGGCGGATTGTCGGAAACGAAATAGGTTGCGAGCTCGGCGGAGATGAAATGCGCGCAGGCCGGTTGCGCCACGAGCAGGTCCACGGCCTGGCGCACCTCGTCGAAACCGCTGCCGTGGATGGTGTGGCCGAGCAGCACCTTGTCGCCGAAGTCGTGGCGTGCGGGATTGAATTCGAAACCGCCGCGACGGACATAGCGCGCCTGCAGGTTCGGGCGCAGCCGCGGTTCGCGCGGATTCAACGCCACGCCGACACCCGTCAGCACCCGCACCATTTCCTGCACATCGTTCTGGGTGTAGCCGGCATTCACGCCGAGCGTATGCAATTCCATCAGCTCGCGTGCGTAATTTTCGTTGTGGTGCTTGGCCTCGTTGCGCGCGTTGTCCAGGTACACCAGCATCGCCGGATGGGTCAGCGTGGCCATGACGAGGTCGCGGAAATTGCCGAGCGCATTCGGGCGGATCGCGCTTTCGACATAGTCGGCATCGAGCCAGGCTTCCGGCCCCTTGCGATCGAACACGTTGAAGTGGTTCAGCCAGAACCAGACCATCTGTTCCTTCAATTGCGCCGGCGAGTAGATCGCGCGCAGCATTTCGCGCTCCTGGGCCTGCACCGCCAACGCGACGCCTTGCTTGCGCAGGGCCTTGCGCGCCTCGACCTTGGCCTGGGCATCGTCGATGGACTTGAGCTTGTCGCGCGCAGCAGCCAGCGCAGCGATGTCGTCCCCGATCGACTGGTGCGAGATCGGCATGGCGTCGATCTGCGCCTGCACCGCCGGCGGCAGGCGTTCGTCGTGCGCGGCGAGTTGGTCGTCGAGGAATCCTTGCCGACCGAGCTGCTCGAACCGGGTCAGGCTGGTCGAGTTCACGCCATAGGTGACGCGATCGAGCCATTGCAGGTCGGTATGGCTCGGCGGGGCGGCGGCCCGCGCGCCGCTGGCGGCCGTGATGATGGCGGCAGTGGAAGCAAACAGGATGCGGTGGCGCAACATGGCGGACTCCGGGTGGCTTTGACCGGGAACAACGCGGCAGTGGCCGCGGCGTTTACAATCGCGCCATGCAAGCGAATGTAAAGGCGGCGTCGGCCGTGGAAGGGCGCATCGCCGCGCTGGCCGGCCAATGCGTCAAATGCGGCCTGTGCCTGCCGCATTGCCCGACCTACCGCCTTGCCGCGACCGAGGCCGAATCCCCGCGCGGGCGCATTGCCTTCGCGCAGGCGCTGGCCGAAGGCAAACTCGAGCGCACGCCGTCGGTCCTGGTGCATCTGGACAATTGCCTGGCCTGCATGGCCTGCGAACGCGTGTGTCCGTCAAAGGTGCAATACGGCGAACTGATCACGACGACGCGGGCATGGCTGGCCGACGGCGGCGCGCCGGTTCGACGCGCACGTGCGCTGGGCTGGCTGATGGCGCGGCCGCGGTTGCTTGGCATGTTGCTGCGCGTGGCGAATCTGCCCGGGTTGCGACAAGTTCTGCAAAGTCGGGTGGTGCGCGCGTTGGCGCGTCCATTCGGGATGGAGCGGATGCTGGCCGAATTGCCGCGACTGCCGCATATCGATGCGATACCGGCACGCGCGACTCAAGCCTCGCGCGGGCGAGTCGGACTATTCCTTGGCTGTGTCGCCGCCAGCGTGGACCGTGACGTGCATGCGGCGGCGACAAACTTGCTGCAAGCACTCGGCTACGAAGTCGTCTTGCCGCGCGCGCAGGGCTGCTGCGGCGCGCTGGCCTTGCACCACGGCGATGCGGCGCAGGCGGAATCGCTGGGCGATGCGCTGCACGCGGCGTTAGCCGACGTGGAGGTGGACACCGTGCT
>JAFEEK010000066.1 GCA_018241165.1 Pseudomonadota bacterium | reverse complement strand
TCTTCCAGCCACTGGATTGCCGTGACATCCAGGTGATTGGTCGGCTCGTCCAGCAGCAGGACATCCGGCGCGCGCACCAGCGCCTGCGCGAGCAGCACGCGGCGCTTCATGCCGCCGGACAGCGCAGCGAAGTCGGCGTCGGCGGGAAGTTCCAAGCGTTCGAGTACCTGCGACACGCGACGATCCAGGTCCCAGCCGTGCTGCGCTTCGATCCGCGCCTGCACCGCGCCGAGTGCCGCAAGATCGTGGCCGCCGAGCAGATGGTGGTACTGCGCCAGCAATGCGCCGAGATCGCCCAGCCCCAGCGCGACCACATCGAACACGCTACCGGCCGTATCCTGCGGTACTTCCTGCGCGAGCTTGGCCACGCGCACGCCATTTTGCACGCGCACCTCGCCATCGTCGGGTTTGATCTCGCCGGCGAGCAGGCGCAACAGCGTGGATTTGCCTTCGCCGTTGCGGCCGACGATGCACACGCGTTCGCCCGCATCGATCGTCAGGTCGACGCGTTCGAGCAGCAGCGGGCCGCCGACGCTGAAGTCGACGCTTTGGAGTTGGATCAGGGGCATGTGTTTGCGCAGTTCGTAATTCCGGCGTATCTTACCATCGTCTTACCTCGTGGAGTGCAGCATGGGCACGGATCCGAAAATCACCACTACACTTTCGACCAAGGGTCAGGTGATCCTTCCGGCCGCCGTGCGCAAGCGGCACGGCTGGAATGCCGGCACCAAGCTTACCGTCGAGGACACGCCGCAAGGCGTGCTGCTCAAGCACTCGGTGTTCGGGCCGCCGACGCGCATGGAAGACGTTTACGGCGCCGCGAAATACAAGGGGCCGTCGGTCTCGATCGAAGACATGGACAAAGCGATCGACGAAGAAGTCAGGCGGCGCCATGCTCGCGGCCGATACTAATCTGTTGGTGCGCGTGGTCACGGAAGACGACGCAGAGCAATCGCCGAAAGCCCGCAGGATTCTGGCGGAAAACCCGATCTTCATCAGCAAGACCGTGTTGCTGGAAACGGAGTGGGTCTTGCGACGGGGCAGTTATCGGCTGCCGAAAAACGAGGTGCTGGGGCATTTGCGCAATTTCGCTCGCCTGCCGCAAATAACGCTCGAAGACCCCATGCAGGTCGCGCAAGCTTTCACTTGGGCCGAGCAAGGCATGGACTTCGCCGATGCGTTGCATCTGGCCGCAGCCGAGCGCGAAGGCTGCGATGCGTTCGCCAGCTTCGACCGCAAGTTGATTGCGGGCGCGCGCAAAGCCCGCGCATTCAAGGTCAGGGCGTTGTGACGGCGCGTGCAGCAAGGGAATGCCGATGTCCAAACTCCTGATCCAGAACTACCTCGCCGAGCTTGCCAAATTGCGCCAGATCGGCGGCACGCACCGCGAATCCGTGGTGCGCGAGGCGTTCAAGGATTTGCTCAAAGGCTGGGCGCGCGCGCACGACCTCACCTTTGTGCCCGAGTACGAAATCGAATCGCCGGCGAAAGAGCGCCGCTACGTCGATGGCGCGCTGCTCTATGGCCTGCGCCTGCCGTTCGGCTACTGGGAGGCGAAGGACGAAAAGGACGATCTCGACGCCGAGATCGAAGCCAAGTTCAAACGCGGCTATCCCACCGACAACATCGTGTTCGAGGATTCGCGCGAAGCGGTGCTGATCCAGAATCGCCGCGAGGTGCTGCGCTGTTCGGTGGACGATGTGGACAAGCTCCAGCGCCTGCTGGAATTGTTTTTCGCCTACGAACGACCCGAGATCGCCGAGTTCCGTAAAGCCGTCGAACAGTTCAAGACCGACCTGCCGGCGGTATGCGAGGCGTTGCGCGGCATGATCGAAAACGCGTATGCGGACAACGCGAAATTCCGCGCCGCCGCCGACCGTTTCCTTGCAACCGCGCACGAGTCGATCAATCCGGCGCTGACCGAAGCCGACGTGCGTGAAATCCTGATACAGCACATCCTCACCGAGGAAATTTTCGCGCTGGTGTTTCCGGGCACGAGTTACCACGAGGACAACAACATCGCGCGCGAGTTGTACAAGCTCGAAGCGACGTTCTTCACCGGCAACACCAAGCACCAGACCCTGCGCGCGCTGGAGCCCTACTACGCCGCGATCCGGCGCAGCGCGGGCGGCATCGCCAGCCACCACGAGAAGCAGACGTTTCTCAAGGTCGTCTACGAGAATTTCTACAAGGTCTACAACCCGAAAGCCGCCGATCGTCTGGGCGTGGTCTACACGCCGAACGAGATCGTGCGCTTCATGATCGAATCGGCGGATTGGCTGTGCGAGCAGCACTTCGGCCGCAACCTCGTCGATAAAGATGTCGAAATCCTCGATCCCGCGGCCGGCACCGGCACCTTTATCTGCGAGCTGCTCGAACATTTTCGCGGCCAGCCGGCCAAGCTCAAGCACAAGTACGAGCACGAACTGCACGCCAACGAAGTCGCGATCCTGCCGTACTACGTCGCCAATCTGAACATCGAGGCGACCTATGCCGCGATCAGCGGCGAGTACCTGGAATACCCGAACCTGTGTTTCGTCGACACGCTCGACAACGTCGCCGGCCTGCGCCGCTACACCGGCCAGCATGTCGGCGACCTGTTTGGCCTCGGCGAGGAAAACATCGAGCGCATCAAGCGCCAGAACCGGCGCAAAATCTCCGTCGTCATCGGCAACCCGCCGTACAACGCCAACCAGGCGAACGAGAACGACAACAACAAGAACCGCGAATACCCGGATATCGACGCGCGCATCAAGGACACCTA
>JAFEEK010000065.1 GCA_018241165.1 Pseudomonadota bacterium | reverse complement strand
GCATGCGCGACGCGAACGCGCTGGCGATACTGGATCTGCGCGACGACGGCATCGGCATCACCGATGTGACTGTTGCATCACGCGGCGGTCACGGTTTGCAGGGCATGCGCGATCGCGCGCTGGCGTTGAACGGTTTGGTACGCGTGGCCAGCACCCAAATGGGTACGCGCCTGCGGGTGTTGTTGCGGCAGGCGATCTGAAACCACCTGGCGGAACGGTTTCCGCCCGGTGCGCATCTCGAAAAAATTATGCCGCGGCCTTGTGCTTGATCAGGCCTTCAGCACGCAGGGCCGCGTCCGCGGACGGGCGTTGCGCCACGCGCTTCTGGAACGCCTGCACGTGCGGGAATGCGGACAGATCGAGCTTGACGAAATCGGCCCAGCGCGTGACCGTGAACAGGTAGGCGTCGGCCACGGAGAAATGCTCGCCGAGCAGGTAGGGCTGCTTCGCCAGAATCTTCTCGATGAAGTCATAGCGCTTGGCCAGATACGCGTGGCGCTCGGCGCGCGTGGCTTCGGGTGTGGCGTCGCTGAACAGCGGACTGTAACTCTTGTGGATTTCGCTGGTGATGTAGTTGAGCATCTCCTGCAGGCGCGCGCGCGCCAGCGTGCCGTTCGCGGGAGCCAGCGCGGTGTTGCCTTTCTGGTCGGCGAGGTATTGCACGATCGCCGGGCCTTCGGTCAGTACTTCGCCGTTATCCAGTTCCAGCGCCGGCACATAGCCTTTCGGATTGATCGCAAGGAAATCGCGGCCGGATTCGGTGCGCTTGGTCTTGGTGTCGACCTTTTCCACGGCCAGGTTCAGGCCTAGCTCGTGCGCGACGATATGCGGGGACAGCGAGCAGGCGCCGGGGGAGTAATAGAGTTTCATGGCTTGAATCCTTTATCAGTGAGTGAACGCTGCGCCGGATACCCGGCGACAGTTAGTATCATAGTCCTATCTAGTTACTCTTGGATACCATATATCCGCCAATTACTGATAGAATGTGGTTACCGGGCGGTTACCCGCTCACTCAGCAATAACCGGGAACCGACATGGGACTGCCGCTACGCAAAAGCAAAGTGATGCCGCCGCCGCACTGTCCGTTGACGATGTGCATGGACTTGCTGCGCGGTGCGTGGGCGCCGAACGTGTTGTGGTGGCTGCGCGGCGGCGCGCGGCGCTTCGGCGAACTGCGCCACGACATTCCGCGCATCTCCGCGCGCGTGCTCTCGCAGCGCCTGCGAGAACTCGAATCGCGCGGGATGATCGAGCGCCATCTGCTCGATACCTCGCCGCCATCGGCGGAATACGAACTCACCGAACTCGGCCAGGAACTGCTACCCGCGCTCGACGCCATCGTGCGCGTGGGCACGAAACTGCGGCACGATGCGGTACCGAAGCGGAAGTTGGCGGCGTGAAGCGCGCGCCGGGCATCGAGGTTCGCGCAACGGCGAAACAACCGCTCGGCATGTCGCCGGCGCGATTCCTGCACGAGTACTGGCAGAAGCATCCGTTGCTGATCCGCGGCGGATTCCCGAGTTTCGGCAAGGCGATAGCACCCGATGAACTCGCGGGACTCGCCTGCGAGGAAGCGGCGTTGTCGCGCATCGTGTTGCGCAAGCGCAAGAAGGCAAAGTCGCTGGATTCCCGCTTTCGCGGGAATGACGAGCAATGGAGTGTGCGCAACGGTCCGTTCGCGGAATCCGATTTCGCGAAGCTGCCGAAGACGCACTGGACCCTGCTCGTGCAAGACGTCGACAAGTGGGACATGGACGTGGCCGCCCTGCTCGATGCGTTCGCGTTCGTTCCATCGTGGCGCGTGGACGACGTGATGGTCAGCTACGCCACCGATGGCGGCGGCGTTGGCGCGCATGTGGATCAGTACGATGTGTTTCTCGTGCAAGGCACGGGTAAGCGACGCTGGCGCATCGACGCGCGGCGCAATCCGCCGGTCGATTTTCGCGACGACTGCGAACTGAAACTGCTGCGCGAATTCTCACCCACCCACGACTGGACTCTCGAACCCGGCGACGCGCTGTACCTGCCGCCGGGCGTGCCGCACGAAGGCACCGCCATCGGCGAATGCACGACGCTTTCCGTCGGCATGCGCGCACCTTCGCAGGCCGAACTGCTGCTGGATTTTTCCGAATTCCTGGCCGAGCCGCTGGGCGAGTCGCTGCGTTACGCCGATCCGGACTTGCGTCCCGGGCGCAACGCCGGCGAGATCGACGCCGCCGCGCTCACGCGCGTGCGCGCCGCGATGCCGCATTTTGCCAATGTGGACAATGCGACATTTGCGCGCTGGTTCGGGTCTTTCATCACGCGCTATCGCAGTGCGCATTCGGCCATTGCTGCCGCCCGACCGCTAACGCTTGTACAACTGGCGAAACGGTTGCCGACAGCGCATGTGCTGCGCAATCCATTCAGCCGTATTGCCTGGACGCGACATGGCCGCGGCGCGCTGTTGTTCGTCGGCGGAGAAAGCCACGCCTGTTCTGTCGCCATCGCGCGCACGCTATGCGCGCAACGCGAGGTCGATGGCGCGGCGCTCGCGCGCCTGAATGCGCACTCGATAATCGCAGCGCTGGTCGATGGCGGGCATTTGCGCATGGCTTCGCGTCGAAGAAAACGCGAGCCGTGAAAAATCCCCTCTCCCCCATCGCAAGCGATGGGGGAGAGGGCTAGGGTGAGGGGGCGGCGTAACGCATCGTTGCAACGCCCGATAATTTTCTGGCGCTTCCCCCTCACCCCAACCCTCTCCCCCGACACGGTCGGGGGAGAGGGAGATTACCGGCGAAGGTGTCAGCGCGTAAAACCTCGTTACAATCCACAAGTCGAAACGTCGTAACCCGCGCATGATTCCCACCAACTTCACCATCAGCACCATCGACTGGAACAACGACGCCGAACGCGAGGCCTGCCGCACGGTGCGCGAGCAGGTCTTCGTCATCGGGCAGAACGTGCCGCGCGAGGACGAATGGGACAGCCTCGACGCGACCTCGCGCCATGTCCTGGCGCGCGACCTGGCCGGCAATCCCGTCGGCACGGGACGCCTGACGCCGGAGCGCAAAATCGGCCGCATGGCGGTGCTCGCCGACTGGCGCGGCAAGCGTGTCGGCGAGGCGATCATGAATTTGCTGCTGGAGCAAGCGCGCGCGCTCGGCTACCGCGAGCTGGAATTGCACGCGCAGACGCACGCGGTTCCGTTTTACACAAAATTCGGCTTCGTCCAATACGGCGACGAATTCGAGGAATGTGCGATCAAGCACTTCCATATGCGCCGCGAGCTGGAACCCGTCGCTGCGCGCCACTTTGCGCCGCTGCCGCCGCGTCCCGAAGTTCGCAGCGTCGCGGTGGAATCGCGCGAACAGGCGCTCGATGAAACTGTGCGCCTGATCGGCGCGGCGAAGCGCGAGCTATGCATCTACACCCGCGCGCTCGACCCCGATTTGTTCGAGAACGATGCCGCGCTGGAAGCCCTCAAGCGCGTGGCGATCAGCGGGCGCGGCGCGAGCATCCGCATCATCGTGCAGGATCCGCGCGCCGTCGCCACGCGCGGCCATCGCCTGCTGCCGCTGGCGCAGCGCTTGACCAGCGTGTTCGCGCTGCGCACGCCGGTTGAGGACAACGACCTGCAGTATCCGTCGGCCTTCATCGTCAACGACACCAGCGGTTACTACTTCCGGGTGCTCGGCAATCGCTTCGAAGGCGAAGCCGTGAACTACGCGCCGGGACGCCACGCGCAGTTGCTCGACTACTTCAACCAGGTCTGGGAGCGTTCCGAGACCAGCGAGGATTTGCGGCAGTTGAGCCTGTGACATTCTTGCGCACCGCAACATCCGCCGGGAATTGCGTATAATTGCCGGTTCGTGCGTCCGCGCCCTGCGAGCGCCGATTTCGACCCCCGGCAGGACATCGTGAGTCAGAGTCTTCTCCAGCAATTCGCGGCAACCTCCCAGCTTTCCGGCACAAACGCCGGATTCATCGAAGAACTGTACGAAACCTGGCTGCGCGATCCGAATACTGTCGCGCCGGAATGGCGCAATTACTTCGACACATTCAAGGGCCGCGAAGCCGGCGACGTGCCGCACGCGGACGCGATCGCGCGCATCGAGGCGGCGCAACAACTCAACGGCCACGCGCGCTCCGCGTTCGCCGCGCCGGTTTCCGACGCGCAGGCGCAAAAACAGGCGGCGGTGCTGAAACTGGTGACGGCCTACCGTTCGCGCGGACACCTGGCTGCCGATCTCGATCCGCTCGGCATGGCGCAAAAACTTCCGGCGCCAGATCTGGATCCCGCCTTCCACGGACTGAGCGCCGCGGACATGGAAACCGGGTTTTCCACCGGCGCACTTGCCGGCCCGCAGACGCTCAAGCTCAAGGACCTGATCGCACGCCTGAAAGCGACCTACGCAACGAGCATCGGTGCGGAGTTCATGCACATCAGCAACACCGAGCAGCGACGCTGGGTGCACGAGCGGCTCGAAGCCGCGGCCGGGCAATTCGCGCTTACGACCGACGAGCGCAAGCACACGCTGGAATTGCTCACGCAGGCCGAAGGGCTCGAACGCTACCTGCATACCAAGTACGTCGGCCAGAAGCGCTTTTCGCTGGAAGGCGGCGACAGCCTGATTCCGCTGCTCGACGAGTTCGTGCGCCGCGGCGGCGAGGACGGCGTGCGCGACATGGTCATCGGCATGGCCCATCGCGGGCGCCTGAACGTGCTGGTCAACACGCTCGGCAAGGCGCCGCAAAAATTGTTCGCCGAGTTCGAAGGCAAGTTCGATCACGTCGACGACCCGGCGCATTCGGGCGACGTGAAATACCACATGGGCTTTTCTGCGGACGTAAAGACGGCCGGCCACACCGTGCACCTGGCGCTCGCGTTCAATCCGTCGCACCTGGAAATCGTCAACCCGGTCGTCGCCGGTTCCGTGCGCGCGCGCCAGACGCGACGCAGGGATATTGACCGCGCCCAGGTGCTGCCGGTGATGATCCACGGCGACGCCGCGCTTGCCGGGCAAGGCGTCAACATGGAAATCCTCAACATGTCGCAGGCGCGCGGTTTCGGCGTCGGCGGCTCGATCCATGTCGTGATCAACAACCAGATCGGCTTCACCACGTCCGACCCGCACGATGCGCGCTCGACGTTGTATTGCACCGACGTCGCCAAGATGGTCAACGCGCCGGTGCTGCACGTGAACGGCGACGATCCGGAAGCCGTCGTGTTTTGCGCGCGCCTCGCGTTCGACTTCCGCGCCAGATTCAAGCGCGACGTGGTCATCGACCTCGTCTGCTATCGCCGCCACGGCCACAACGAGGCCGACGAGCCCGCCGCGACACAACCGCTGATGTACCAGATCATCCGCGCCCGACCGACCGCGCGCGAGTTGTACGCGAAAAAGCTATCCGCCGACGGCGTCATTGCCGGCGGCGACGATCAGAAACTTGTCGATGCCTATCGCGCCAAGCTCGAAGCGGGCCAGGAAATCGCGAACATCGACACCGCGTTCAAGGACGATTTTGCGGTTGACTGGACTCGCCACATCGGCGCCAAACTCGACCAGTCTGTAAAGACCGGCGTGACGAAGGACAAACTCGCTGCGCTGAGCACGACGATCCTGACCCAGCCGCCGGAGCTGGTGCTGCATCCGCGTGTCGCGAAGATTTATGCCGATCGCATTGCGATGGCCGCAGGCCAGCATCCGATGGACTGGGGTTTCGCCGAGAACCTCGCCTACGCCACGATCCTCGCCGACGGATACGACCTGCGCCTGGTCGGCCAGGATTCCGGCCGCGGCACGTTCTTCCATCGCCACGCCGAATTGCACGACCAGAAGACCGGCAGGATCCACGTGCCACTCGCCGGTGTTCGCAAGGACGCCAACGTGCACATCATCGATTCGCTGCTGTCCGAAGAAGCAGTGATGGCGTTCGAGTACGGCTATTCCACCGCCGATCCGCACACGCTGACGATCTGGGAAGGCCAGTTCGGCGATTTCGCCAACGGCGCGCAGGTCGTGATCGATCAGTTCATCGCCGCCGGCGAAGCCAAATGGGACCGGCTGTGCGGACTCGCACTGTTCCTGCCGCATGGTTACGAAGGCCAGGGCCCGGAGCATTCGTCCGCGCGCCTTGAGCGCTACCTGCAACTGTGCGCGCTGCAGAACATGCAGGTGTGCGTACCGACCACGCCCGCGCAGATGTTCCACATGCTGCGCCGGCAGATGCTGCGCGATTGCCGCAAGCCGCTGATCGTGCTGACGCCCAAGTCGCTGCTGCGCCACAAACTCGCGGTGTCGTCGCTGGACGATCTGGCCAACGGCGGGTTCCAGCTCGTGATCCCGGATACGACCGCGAAACCCGGCCAGAAAACGCGCCGCGTGGTGCTGTGCTCGGGCAAGGTCTATTACGATCTGGTCGAGGATGCGGCCAAGCGCGGCGTGAATGACGTGGCGATCATCCGGGTGGAACAGTTGTATCCGTTCCCGCGCAAGGAAGTGACCGCGGAACTGGCAAAGTATCCGGCGACCAGAGAAGTGTTCTGGTGTCAGGAGGAACCGATGAACCAGGGCGCGTGGTACCAGATCGAGCATCATCTGCTCAACGTGATCGGCGAAGGCCGCTCACTGCATTACGCCGGACGCATGCGTTCGCCCGCGCCCGCGGCCGGACACCTCGCGACGCACCTCGTCGAACAGGCCGCGCTGGTCGAACAAGCGCTGGTCGCCGCACCCGGCACGAATTACGCTGCCGACTAAAAATATACCTTTATACAGAGGACAACCCGATGACCCTCGAAGTCAAAGTTCCGGTACTGCCCGAATCCGTTGCCGACGCGACCATCGCGAGCTGGCACAAGAAGCCGGGCGATACGATCCGGCGCGATGAGAATCTGGTCGATCTGGAAACCGACAAGGTCGTGCTCGAAGTGCCGGCGCCCGCCGACGGCGTACTCAAGGAAATCAAGCAACAAACCGGCGCGACCGTGACGAGCGGGCAACTGCTTGCGATCATCGAGGAAGGCGCCGTCGCCGCTGCAGCGCCTGCCGCTGCGCCAGCGCCGAAAGCTGCGCCTGCTCCGGCCGCACCAGCAGCGCCCGCGCCGAGTCCTGCTGCGGCTACGGCAACTCTTTCGCCCGCCGGCCAGCGCGTTGCGACGGAAAACAAGATCGACCCGGCGCAGGTCGCCGGCACCGGCGTGCGCGGTCAGGTGACGAAGGAAGACCTGGTCAACTTCATGCGCGGCGGCCAAACCGCCGCTGCGCCTGCGGCAAAATCCGCCGCCGCGCCGACGCCGGGATCGCGTCCGGAAGAACGCGTGACCATGACGCGCATGCGCGCCAAGATCGCCGAGCGCCTGATGCAGTCGAAAAATTCCATTGCCATGCTGACCTCGTTCAACGAGATCAACCTCGCCAAAGTCGCGGCGATGCGCAAGGAGCTGGGCGAAGCGTTCGAGAAGGCGAATGGCATCAAGCTCGGCTACATGAGCTTTTTCGTCAAGGCCGCCTGCGAAGCGCTCAGGCGCCATCCCATCGTCAATGCTTCGGTCGACGGCAACGACGTGATCTATCACGGTTATCAGGATATTTCCGTTGCGGTTTCCACCGACAAGGGCCTGGTCACACCCGTGTTGCGCGACGCGCAGGGCATGAGCTTCGCGGAAATCGAGAAGGCCATCGCCGCGTATGCGAAAGCCGCGCGCGAAGGCGGATTGAAACTCGAAGACCTGCAGGGCGGCACGTTCACGATCACGAACGGCGGCACGTTCGGTTCGCTGTTTTCCACGCCCATCGTCAATCCGCCGCAGAGCGCGATTCTCGGCATGCACACGATCAAGGAACGCGCCGTGGTCGAGAACGGTCAGGTCATCGCCGCGCCGATGATGTATGTGGCGATTTCCTACGACCACCGCATCATCGACGGCAAGGACGCGGTGCTGTTCCTCGTCGACATCAAGAACCAGCTCGAAAATCCGCAGCGCATGCTGCTGGGAATGTAAGGAAGAATCATGGCCGATCAATTCGACGTTATCGTCATCGGTGCCGGCCCGGCCGGTTATGTGGCCGCGATCCGCGCCGCGCAACTTGGATTGAAGACGGCCTGTGTGGACGCCTTCATCGGCAAGGAAGGCAAGCCCGCGCTCGGCGGCACCTGCCTCAACGTCGGCTGCATTCCGTCCAAGGCAATGCTCGATTCGTCCAAGCAGTTCCACAACCTGACGCATTCGTTCAAGGATCACGGCATCAGCGCCACGAATCCGTCGATCGATGTCAAGACGATGGTCGGGCGCAAGGACAAGATCGTCAAACAGTTCACCGGCGGCATCGCCATGCTGTTCAAGGGCAACAAGGTGACGCCCTACTTCGGCAAGGCCACGCTCAAGCCCGGTCGCGTGGTGTCGGTGAAAGGCCACGATGGCGCGAGCGTCGATATCGTCGGAACCAATGTGATCCTCGCGCCGGGCTCGATTTCCATCGAGCTGCCGTTCGCCAAGTTCGACGGCAAGTACATCGTCGACAATGCCGGCGCGCTGGATTTCGACGCGACGCCCAAGCGCCTCGGCGTGATCGGCGCGGGCGTAATCGGCCTGGAATTGGGCAGCGTCTGGCGCCGGCTCGGCGCGGAAGTCACGATCCTCGAAGCGCTGCCGGATTTCCTCTCCGTCGCCGACCGCGACGTCGCCAAGATCGCCGCGCGCGAATTCGTCAAACAGGGACTCGACATCAAGCTCGGCGCGAAGGTCAGCAAGGCCGAAGTCAAGGGCAATGCGGTCGAAGTCACCTACGCCGATGCCAAGGGCGAGGCGAAAATCGTCGTCGACAAACTGCTCGTCGCCGTCGGCCGCCGTGCGGCGACGCAGGGCGTGCTCGCCGATGGTACCGGCGTCAAGCTCGACGAGCGCGGCCGCATCGTCGTGGACGAACACTGCTGGACCGGCGTAGAAGGCGTGTGGGCCGTCGGCGATTGCGTGCGCGGACCGATGCTCGCGCACAAGGGTTCCGAGGAAGGCGTCGCTGTCGCGGAACTCATCGCGGGCAAAGCCGGACACGTCAACTACGACACGATTCCGTGGGTGATCTACACCGAACCGGAAATCGCCTGGGCTGGCAAGACCGAAGAAGAATTGAAGAAGGACGGCGTTCCGTATAAAAGTGGAACTTTCCCCTTTGCCGCCATCGGCCGCGCCGTGGCGATGAACGAAACCGCCGGCCAGGTAAAGGTGCTCGCGCACGCCGAAACCGACCGCATCCTCGGCGTGCACATGGTTGGCCCGGTAGTGTCCGAACTGATCGCCGAAGCCGTCGTCGCGATGGAATTCCACGG
>JAFEEK010000064.1 GCA_018241165.1 Pseudomonadota bacterium | reverse complement strand
TCGCCCACACGGCGCGAGCGCAGCCCGCTGTGGGCGGTGGTTGTGATCGTGCTGGCGCTGGGCGCCGGCTTGTGGTGGTGGTTCGGGAGCAGCAGTACTCCGGCGACTGTAGCTCCCAAGCCGACGCAAGTCGCCGCGATTCCTGCGCCCGCCAACAAGACGATGCCCGTCCGGTCCGTGCCCGCGCCGGCGACGCGTCCGCACAGCTCCGAACCCGTTGTCCAGGACACCGCTGCCATGGGCTTCGGCCCGTTTCCGCCGGGCTCGCCCCAACAGACGCAGAATGAGGACCAGCGCGTATTCTTTGCGGCACGGCGTGCCGAACAAGCCGCCGCATTGGCTCAAAACGAGGCCGCCCGACAGCATGCGCCTGTCCGCCAGACAGCGCCTGCCGCGCATGCGCCTGCGCCGCCTGCACCCGCCATGCATGTAGTCACGCCGCCCGCGCCAACCGTGCCCACAGCATCCGTCGCTGCTGCCGCGCCATCCGCAACAGCCGGAACTACGCCAAATTCAGCGATTGCACCAACGCCCCATCCGACAGCGTCACCCCAGGCATCCCCGCCAGGCGTGGCAAAGTCTGATGTCCAGTCGTACTACGACCTGCCCTTTGCCACACGCAAGGCACTGCCCCAACTGCGCATGAGCATGCATGTCTATACCGCCGATCCAAAACAGCGTTTCGTCATCCTCGACGGCGCCCGCATGGTCGAGGGCGACAGTACGCCGGACAACGTGGCGCTGCGCGAAATCCGCCCGGATGGCGTGATCCTCGAATTCCAGGGCCAGCGCTTCTTCTTCCCGCGCGACGGACACTAGGAAGACGGCGTGTTCGTCCGCCTCGAACAGCGACGCAAACCGGCGCTGCCGTGGGCCACGATCACGCTGATCGCGATATGCGTGCTGGTCTTCGCTGCGCTGACCTTGTTGCCGCCGGACACGCGCGCATTGATGCTGCGGCGCTGGGGCACGATACCGTCGAGCCTGTTTGACGCATCGACTCCGCTGACCGCGCAATGGCTGCTCCTGCATCCGGCCCGGCTGTTCACCGCCTTGTTCATCCACGTCGGCTGGCTGCACCTGATCGGCAACCTGCTGTTCCTGATGATCTTCGGGCTGCCCGCGGAACGCAGTCTCGGCTCGATGCGTTTCTTGCTCCTGTTTCTGGTCGGCGGCGCGCTGGCCAACCTCGCCGGCGCACTGACACTCGCGAACGCGAATGCGCCGCTGGTCGGGTCCAGCGGCGCGGTATCGGCCATCGTAGGCGCCTACTTCGCGCTGTTCCCGCGCGCACGCCTGGGGCTGGTCTTGCCGCTCGGACTGTTCCTTGAATTCGTGCGCGTTCCCGCCGCCGCCCTGATCGGCTTCTGGATCGGCTTGCAGTTCCTGTTCACCTTCGTCGGTCCGGCATTCGGAGCGGTAGCGTGGTGGACGCACATCGCCGGCTTCGTGATTGGCATTCTTTTCGCGCTGGTTTCCAGATCGGCGCTCGCACGCCGCCTGCGCCAGTAGCATCAATCCGGCGCGGCGGCGGCGAACCAAACGCCGCCGCTACGCCAAACCCATCTTTCAATCGTCGCTGTCGTCGTCGGAAAACTCGATCGGGTCATCCAGATCCTTGCAGAAGTCCTGCCGGCTCGCTTCGCTGTAGGTTCCATCCTTGAACTTGGCGCGGATCCATTGTTTGCAGGGCTGGTCATCCGTCGACTCGTCCCACACCAGCGTCGCCTTTTCCCCGGGATTGATGCCCTTGCCGATATCGAAGTCTCCCCAGTCCGACTTGTCGGTAGAGACTTGCAGTTTGGTAATTCGCGAACTCGTCTTGTTCTTGACCACGAAATGCCACTGTTGCAGTGCGAACGCCTGACTGGCGAACAAGCCGATGCCAGCGACCAGCGCAATGCTTGCGAAAGCCCCTTTCTTCCACATGACGATTCTCCAAACGGATAATGGCGTGATTGCCGTCGGGGATTCACCGCCGCCTCACCGCTGCGCGTTGCAACATCCGGCATACCGCCGAATCCCCGCATGGACTGTAGCCGCGAATGCTGCGAATTGATACGGCAAACTTTCAGCCGTGCGGTGACGACGACTTGGCCGGCGCGGCCGTCGGCGCGTTGCGCAAGGCCATGCCCTTGAGCACGATCAGCGCCTCGTTGAGCGCGTAGTCGTCGAGCAAGCCGTCGCTGGCGCCGTCGCGATCGGTGTTCTTCTCGCCTTCGAGATCGCCCTTGAGGTGGCCGGGCAGATCGCGCTCGCCACGGATGACTGAGGGCGCCGCATCGCGCACGCTCAGCTTCAGGTTCGCCAGTTCGATGTCCGGCATGATGCCGGCCGCCTGGATCGAGGTCCCGTTTGGCGTGTAGTAGCGTGCCGTGGTGAGCTTGACCGCATGCGTGTCGTCAAGCGGCAATACGGTCTGCACCGAACCCTTGCCGAACGTGCGCCGGCCCATGACCACGGCGCGATGATTGTCCTTGAGCGCGCCGGTGACGATCTCGGCCGCCGATGCGGTACCGTTGTCGACGAGCACCACGAGCGGCGCGCCGTCGAGCAGGTCGCCGGGCGTCGCGTTGAAGCTCAGGTCCGCCTGTTTCAGGCGTCCGCGCGTGGTGACGATCACGCCCGAATCCAGGAAGTCGTCGCTGATTTCCACTGCCGAGGTCAGCAGTCCGCCGGGATTGCTGCGCAAATCCAGCACCGCACCGCGCAACGGATGTTCTTTCGCCAATAACTTGCCCAACTTGCTGCGCAATTCGTTGCCGGTGTCTTCCTGGAACTGCACGACGCGGATGTAGACATAACCCGGTTCGAGCTCGCGCACGCGCACGCTGGCGACGCGAATCGCCTCGCGCGTGAGCGTGTAATCCTCGGGCACGCTGGCGCCTTCGTGCAGTATCGATAGTTTCACTTTCGAGCCGGCCTTGCCGCGCAACATATCGACGGCCTGGGTCGCGTTGTCCGCGGTTATCGCGGTGCCATCGATGCGCACGATGATGTCGCCGGGCTTGATGCCGGCGCGCGCCGCCGGCGTGTCGTCGATCGGCGCGATTACGCGCAAGGCGCCGTTCAAGGTGATCACTTCGATGCCGAGTCCGTCGTAACTGCCGCTGGTGTCTTCGTTCAGCGCCTGCATGCCGGTCTGGTCCAGGTACTCGCTGTGCGGATCAAGGCCCGTGAGCATGCCGCGGATCGCGTTTTGCATCATGGTCTTGTCGTCGACCGGATCGACGTAGGCCTGCTTGACCAGGTCGAACACGGCGGTGAACTGGCGAATGTCGGACATGCTCACGCCGGTCTTGGCCGCAGGCGCTGGCGCGGGCTTGGCCTCGTCGGCACGCAGCGCCAGCGGCGCCAGCATCAGGAAAACACACAAGGACGTTCGCAACATGGGAATCACCGATTGCAGCTTGCGGCCATTATAGGCAACGCACATGGGTTCAACGTGAAGCGGATTTCAACCAGGGCACGGGGTCGACCGCCTTGCCCTGATGGCGCAACTCGAAATACAGGCCCGGCGATGGCCGGCCGCCGCTGTCGCCGCTGGTGGCGATCGCGGCGCCGGCATCGACCCAATCGCCGACGTCTTTCAGCAGGCTTTCGTTGTAGCCGTACAGACTCAAATAGCCATCGCCGTGGTCGATGATCAGCAGCAGGCCATAGCCGCGCAGCCAGTCGGCGAACACGACGCGGCCATGCGCGACAGCGTGCACGGTCACGCCAGCGGACGCGGCAATGAGCAGACCCTGGTTGGCGCGACCGGTTCCGTTGCCGGCTCCGAATTTTTCCACCACGCGGCCACGCAACGGCCACGGCAGTTGTCCGCGCAGACTGGCAAAGGACTGCGCGCCAGCGAGGTTTTTCGGGATGTCGGCGAAAATGTCGCGCAGCTTCGCGATCAGGTCGGTCAACGCCTTTTCGTCGCGACCCAGCGCGGCGAGACGGTCTTTTTGATCTTTCAGGGTCGCATCGAGGCTGCCCAGCACCTGCTGGCGCGCAACGCGCTCGGCATCGAGCTGGCTGGCCTGTTCAACGTGATCGGCGCGTGATTTTTCCAGCGTCGCCTTTTGCGCCACGATGTCGTCCTGCACCTTCGCCAGCGCATCGAGATTCTTCATCAGCGCATCGATCTCGCCAATCCGCGCGTGCTCGAAGTAGCGGTAATAGGCGAGCATGCGCGCGATGTCGGCGGCCTTGTCCTGCGCCAGCAGCAGTTTCAATTCCTCGCCGCGACCCATCGCATAGGCCGAGCGCAGCAGCGCGGCCAACGCATCGCGTTGATCCTTGAGCTTGTCGTCGAGTACGGCGCGTTGCTTGAGCAGATCCTCGAGCCTGGCTTGTTGGTCCTTGATCTGGCCATCGAGCGCGCGCAACTGCCTTGCGCTCGCCGCGATCTTCAATTCCTGCTCGCGCAGCGCAGTCAGCGTATCGCCGCGCCTGGCATTGGTGTCTTGTTGCGCCGCGGCCAGATCGTGGATTTGCGCGCGAACCTGCTCGAGCTTTTGTTTTGCCTGCGCCTCTTGCGCGGTGCGCCGGGCATCATCGTCCTGGGCGTTTGCGCTGGCGAAAACGCATGCCAGGAAAAAAAACGCGATGGAAAAACGACGAATCAAACAAACGCCACCAGCGAATGCCCCGTCATCTGCGCCGGCTGCGCGATTCCCATCAACGCGAGCACGGTCGGGGCGAGGTCGCGCAGCGATCCTGGCGCGAGCGTCGCCGGGCGACCGACATAAACCAGCGGCACCGGTCCGACCGTGTGCTGGGTATGCGGCTGACCGTCGTCGGCGCGCATCATTTCAAGATTGCCGTGGTCGGCACTGATCAGCATCTCGCCGCCGGCCGCGCGGATCGCGGCGTCGAGCCTTCCGAGCGCGACGTCGACCGCTTCCACCGCCTTGATCGCCGCGTCGAGTTTGCCGCTGTGCCCGACCATGTCGGCGTTGGCGAGATTGCAGACGATGAAATCGTACTTGCCGCTGCCGATCGCGGCGACGAGTTTATCCGTGACTTGCGGGCAACTCATTTCCGGTTGCAGGTCGTAAGTGGCGACCTTGGGACTCGGCACGAGGATGCGATCTTCGTCGGCATACGGCTGTTCGCGTCCGCCGGAGAAGAAAAACGTGACGTGTGCGTATTTTTCCGTCTCGGCAATGCGCAATTGTTTCAAGCCGAGCGACGCCAGGTACTCACCGAGAGAATTTTCCAGCGATTGCGGCGGATACGCTTCGGCGCTCACGCGCAAATCGTCGCTGTAATGCGTCAGCGTCACAAACGCAGACAAATGGATTTTCCGTGCACGCGCGAAGCCGGAAAAATCCGGATCGACGAAGACCCCGGTGAGCTGGCGCGCGCGATCGGATCGGAAATTCATGAAGACGATGGCGTCGCCATCCGCAATTTTAGTCGCGGCTCCGATGGTCGTCGGCTTGACGAATTCGTCGGTTTCGCCGCGCGCGTAGGCGGCATCCAGCGCGGCGAGCGCATTGTCGGCACGGAAAGCCGCCGTGCCTTCGGCAATCGCGTCATAGGCAAGCTTGACGCGCTCCCAGCGCTTGTCGCGATCCATCGCGTAATAACGACCGCTGACGCTGGCGACTTGGGCATTGCCAAGCGCATCGCACCTGGCCTGCAATCTCTCCAGCGAAGCGCGCGCGCTTTGCGGCGGCGTGTCGCGGCCGTCGAGGAATGCGTGCACGGCGACGCGTTCGACGCCGCTTTTTTTCGCGAGGTCGAGCAAGGCAAAGATGTGATCCTCGCTGCTGTGCACGCCGCCGGGACTGAGCAATCCGAAAACGTGCAGGGTCGAATGCTTCGCTGCCGCGCAGGCAGCGAGGAGTGCGGGATTGGCGAAGAACGTGCCGTCCTCGATCGCCGCATCGATGCGGGTCAGGTCCTGATACACGATGCGGCCGGCGCCGATGTTCATGTGACCGACTTCGGAATTGCCCATCTGCCCGTCGGGCAGGCCGACGAACCTGCCGTGCGTCTGCACCAGCGTGTGCGGGCAGGTCGCGAGCAGGCGTCGCCAGTTCGGCGCGTTCGCCTGCGCGATCGCGTTGTTCTCGCGCGCTTCGCGATGGCCCCAGCCATCCAGGATCAGCAGCAACACGGGTTTGGGTCGGGACACGGCGCAGTCTCGCAAAGGATGGATAATGGTAGCCGATTAAACCTTGTGGCGGCCCGCCGCATCCAATGCACCACACGACTCGAACAGGAATGGTCCCATGAAGCGCCTTGCACTTGTCGCCTTGTCCGCCGCCTTCGCGATCGGCACGGCTTTCGCCGCCGGCAATACGGACCTCGACATCGACAAGGTCAACGGCAGCATCCACGTGCCGGACAACGCCACGATCGGCAAATTGTCCACGGTCAACGGCAGCATTCATGTCGGCGACGGCGCGCATGCCGCCGACGCGTCCACGGTCAACGGCAGCATTCATCTGGGCGCCAACGTGACGATCGACGCGCTGGACACCGTCAACGGCGGCATCCACGTCGGCGCCGGCACCAAGATCGCCAAGACCATCGAAGCGGTCAACGGCTCGATCTCGCTGGCGACGGGCACGGATGTCGGCGGCAAGGTGTCCAACGTCAACGGCGGCATCGCGCTGACCGCGGCGCATGTCGGCGGCGGCATCGAAACAAGCTCGGGCGACATCGACGTCGGCGCAAATTCGCGCGTCGAAGGCGGCATCCTGGTCAAGCAGGACACCAGCTGGTTCCACTTCGGCGTCAGTCGCGATCCGCGCGTCGTCATCGGACCGCACGCGGTCGTGCACGGCGACATGGTGTTCAAGCGCACCGTGCAGCTGTACGTGAGCGACAGTGCGACGGTGGGCAGGATCGAGGGCGCCAAACCCATTGCCTTCACGGGCGACAAGCCGCCGCAGTAATCCTACAATCGGGGCTTCGCGTTCGCCGGAGTCCCCCATGCGCAACCTCATCACCGCACTTCTTGTCGCCTGCCTGCTCGCCGCCTGCGGGCAGTCGGCCCCGCCCGAATCGGCGAAAACCGTTGCGGCGCCCGCGCCAAGACCCGAGCCGGTCAAACCCACCACGGACGGGCATTTCTCTCCGGAAATCAACGCCGCGGATTTTGCCGGTTACGACATGCGCCTGGCCTCCGACGAATTCGAAGGCCGCAAGCCGGGCACGATCGGCGAGCGCATGACGACGACCTACCTGATCGACCAGTTCAAGAGCATGGGCCTGAAACCCGGCAACGGCGACAGCTACCTGCAAGCCGTTCCGGCCGTGGAAACCACTCTGCTCGACGGCGCCAAGGTTGCGCTCGACGTGAACGAGGCCGGCAAAGTGGAAACGTATACTTATCGCAGCGACCTCATCGTCGGCACGCGCCAGAACACCGCCGATGTCGCGCTCAAGGACGCGGACATGGTCTTCGCCGGCTACGGCATCGTCGCGCCCGAATACCACTGGAACGACTACGCCGGCCTCGACGTCAAGGGCAAGATCGTGGTCGTGCTGGTCAACGATCCAGGCCACGCGAATCCGGCCCTGTTCAAGGGCAAGAACATGACCTACTTCGGGCGCTGGACGTACAAGTACGAAGAAGCCGCGCGCCAGGGCGCCGCCGGCTGCCTGATCGTGCACGAAGCCGGCGCGGCGGGTTATCCATGGGAAGTGGTGGTCAACAGCTGGAGCGGTCCGCAATTCAGTCTGGTGCCGGATGCGACCACGCCGCCGCGCCTGGCCGTTGCCGGCTGGCTGACCGGCGATGCCGCAAAGCGCTTGTTTACCGCCGCCGGCGCGGACCTCGATGCGCTGGAGAAAGCCGCCGCGACACCGGGCTTCGTGCCGGTGCCGCTCAAGGCGACGGCATCGGTCGCCTTCCACAACCAGATCCGCAACATGCAGACCGACAACGTGCTTGCACTGGTGCCCGGTACCACGCGCAAGGACGAGGTCATCGTGTATTCCGCGCACTGGGATCACTTCGGCCGCGACCCGACGCTGAAAGGCGACCAGATCTACAACGGCGCGGTCGACAACGGCACCGGCCTGTCCGCCCTGCTCGAAATCGCCGACGCGTTCGCGCACCAGAATCCGCCGCCGCAGCGCTCGATCCTGTTCCTCGCACCGACGATGGAAGAAGCCGGCCTGCTCGGCTCGCAGTACTACACCCTGCACCCGGTTTTCCCGCTGACGAAGACCGTCGCCGACATCAACATGGACGAGCTCATCCCCATGGGCCGCACCCGCGACATGGAGATCATCGGCTTCGGCCAGTCGCAGATGGATCAATACCTCGCCGATGTGCTCAAACCCGCGGGCCGCACGATCAGCCCCGACGCCGAGCCGGAAAACGGATTCTTCTATCGATCCGACCAGCTCAACTTCGCACGACGCGGCGTGCCGGTGCTGTACGCGCAAGTCGGCTTCGACAAGCTCGACGGCGGTGTCGCCGCAGGCCGCGCGGCGTACGACGATTTCACCGCGCATCGCTACCACAAGCCCGCGGACAACTACGACCCGAACTGGGATCTGTCCGGCGTGATCGAAGACGTGCAGGCGCTGTACGCGGTCGCCAAGCGCCTCGCGGACGAATCCACGTTTCCGCAGTGGTCGGCCGACAGTGAATTCCGCAGCGCGCGCGAGGCGTCGATGAAGGCGTCGGAGCGTAAATGAGTACAACCCCTTCGGCACGAAGTAGGTCGCTGCGCAGCAGCGGAGGGATGACGGCAAAGCACATCCCCCTCAATCCCCCTTCCTGCGGAAGGGGGAAGCTGAAAGGCGTACTCGTTCTGCTGCGAGAGATGAATCGCAGGCCTGCAGAGGCTTTGGGCTACCTCTGACATGCTCGACTTTACCGCCATCGTTCCCATCCTCTTCGCCGGTGCCGTCATCGCTGCACTGATCGCGCTGGCGCAAGCCTTTGCGGTGCGCCGGCACTGGCGCGCGCGACGGC
>JAFEEK010000063.1 GCA_018241165.1 Pseudomonadota bacterium | reverse complement strand
GCGTGATGCACGGCGGATTGATTTTCTCCGGTGCACTCGCGCTGGCGGTTTCAACCGACCTCGAATTCGACTACGTCCATGCCACGCGCTATCGCGGCGAAACCCAGGGCGGCGAACTGCACTGGCTGCGCAAGCCGGTGGCGGCGTTGGGCGCACGCACCGTGTTGCTCGCCGACGACATCCTCGACGAAGGCTACACGTTGCGCGCCGTGCGCGACTGGTGTCTTGCTCAGGGCGCAAAACGCGTCTTGATTGCCGTGTTGTGCCAGAAACGGCACGACCGGACTGCGCCGGGGATCCGGGCGGATTTCTGCGGCGTGGAGGTACCGGATCGCTACGTGTTCGGGTTCGGCATGGATTACCACGAACAAGGGCGAAACCTCCCGGGCATTTTCGCGCTGAAGGAATGACATGAGCCTCGACCTGGCCATCATCGGCGGCACCGGCCTGTACGCGTTTCCCGGTTTCGGAAGTGCGGAAAAACGCGTCGTGCACACGCCGTTCGGCGAGCCATCCGGCCATGTCGTACTCGGCGAACTGGCGGGCAAGCGCGTGGCGTTTCTCGCCCGCCACGGCGAATCGCACACGCTGGCGCCGCATCGCGTGAACTATCGCGCCAACGTCTGGGCGCTGCACCATCTGGGCGCGCGCCGCGTGCTCGGCGTCAACGCCGTCGGCGGGATCGGTGAAAAAATGGGGCCGCGCGTCATCGCCGTACCCGACCAGATCATCGACTACACGCATGGGCGCCTCGACAGTTTTTGCGACGTCGACGGCGCGAAAGTCGAGCATATCGACTTCACCGAACCGTATTGTCCGATGTTGCGCGCCGAACTGATCGTCGCCGCCAAGGGTGCGAAAATCGCCGTGGTCGATGGCGGCTGCTATGGCGCAACCCAGGGCCCGCGCCTGGAAACGCGCGCCGAGATCGCGCGCATGCGTCGCGACGGCTGCGATCTGGTCGGCATGACCGGCATGCCCGAAGCCGCGCTCGCGCGCGAGCTGGGCGTCGAATACGCGTGTCTGGCACTGGTCGCCAACTGGGCCGCCGGTTGCGGCGGCGAAGCGTCCATCAGCCTGCCGGAAATCTATGCCAACCTCGAAGCCGCAACGGCGCAGGTGCCGCCGATCGTGCGCGCCTTGCTGGCCGGGAAATGAACGATCGCGGTTGACGAAACAGCGTGAGGCCTATATTCTTCCGCGCCTTTCCCGCGGATGAATCAGTGGGGCTATAGCTCAGCTGGGAGAGCGCCACAATGGCATTGTGGAGGTCATCGGTTCGATCCCGATTAGCTCCACCACTTATTCATCCGAAGTCCTGGCCGCATTTTTCCATGCGTCCCCATCGTCTAGAGGCCCAGGACATCGCCCTTTCACGGCGGTAACGGGGGTTCGAATCCCCCTGGGGACGCCATTTCTAAAACTCAAAGCATCACGCAACCTCATTCAAACCCCGCCACGGCGGGGTTTTTTCTGGTCGCAGTATTATCGGTATCCCGGCGTAACGCTTGAAGTTCCGCAAGTCCGGGCCTGATTTGGGGCCTGGCTCGTACCCGCAAAGGCAGCCAGGCCTGCAAATGCCCAGAAACACGAAGCCGCTTGCGGTCCGTATAGCATAGATATACACTCGCCGCATGATCCGAACCTTCCGGCACAAAGGCATCGAAACCTTTTTCCATACCGGCAAGACTTCGGGCATACAGGCCAAGCATGCCGCGCGCCTGCGCCTGCAATTGGCAAGATTGAATGCGGCAAGCGGGCCGCAGGATATGGCCGCGCCCGGCTGGAAACTGCACCCATTGCACGGCCGGCTGGCCGATCATTGGGCGGTATGGGTTAGCGGCAATTGGCGGCTCACTTTCGCCTTCGACAATGGCGACGCGGTGCTCGTGGATTATCAGGACTATCACTAGAGGCAACAACATGGCCGCAATGCACAATCCCCCGCACCCCGGCGAAGTCCTGCGCGAGTGGCTCGCTGATATTACCGTCACCGAAGCTGCCGAACGGCTGGGGGTGACGCGTGTTGCGTTGTCGCGCGTGCTGAACGGCTCCGCCGGTATCAGCGCGGAAATGGACTTGCGGCTGGCCAAGGCACTGGGCACGTCGCCCGGTAGCTGGTACGCCATGCAGGGCGATTACGACATGTGGCATGCGCAACGCCGTTTTCGCGCAAGGGTTCGCCCGATTGCAGCACACGCCGCCGCCTGACCCGAACTCTCACGCGCCGGCGTAGCGCCCCGCGCGTTCGCGCGCGCGGCCGAGCGCGACCAGCATGTCGAGCAGCGGCGGCAGGCGTTTCTTCCACGGCCCGCGCGCGCTGAATCGGGCGGCGATGTCGTCCAGCGATAGCGGCGCGGGGCTGGCGGCGAGCAGGTCGGCGACGGCGCGCACCTGGTCGATGGCGTCTTTGGGCCAGGGCGCGGGTTTGTTCGCCCCCCGTTCGCCCTGAGCGTTGGCCGCGCCAGCGGCCAAAGTCGAAGGGTCCGCGCCCGTATCCATTTCCGCCTGCACGGGTTTGGCCTGCGCCTGCGGATTCTGGAATTCCGGGCGCAGCCAGCGCACCAGTCCGCGCGCTTCTTCTGCGGTGCGTTTCGAGTTCAAGGCGACAAGGCGTTCGAGGATAGCTTCGTCGAAGGCGCGCTTGCTTTCTTCCCTTCCCCCGCCTGCGGGGGAAGGTGCCGAAGGCGGGTGGGGGCGTTCTTCCTCCCCCTTCGCTTGCGAAGGGGGAATGAGGGGGATGATGTTTTCCGGCATCCCCCCGCGCTGCGCGCGACCCCCTTCGTGCCGAAGGGGGTGTTCCAGATCACCGTCGCGCCGCCCATCTCGCGCAGGCGGAAGAGAGAGAAAAGCGACAGCGTTGCCATGCGCCACGCGCAGCAGCGGCAACAGATCGCTCCAGCCGTAGGCATCGAGCACGGCGGCGTCGAGGTCGTCGTGCAACCTATGATGGTTCCGAATCTTGTCGACTTTGCTGCTGGTACTTTCGAAGAGTTTCTGCTGTTTTGCGCTTGTGTTCTGTATTGCGTTTTTCTCTCAACGAGTCGATGGTCTGCGCAAAATTTGCGTCTCCAATCAATTCTGGAAATGTCGTGCAGGCTGGTGGTCTGCGTCTTTTTCTGGAAGGCGTGCAACACGTAAACGCCTTCCGTTCGTGTTGCTAGGTAGATCACACGGAACGCGCCAGCGTCGTCGCGGATGCGCAGTTCGCACACGCCGGCTCCGACGCTGGGCATGAGCTTCCAGTCAGTGGGTTCCTTTCCACGCTGCACCTTGTCCAACTGATAGCCGGCTTCGTGCTGTGCGGATTCGGGAAAGGTGTCCCAATCCGCCTTGCTGCTGCCCAGTCAGAACGCTTCCTTCATGGGCCCGCATTATGCGTAATTTCGCATAAATATGGACGCGTGCGGAGTTAGTCGATTGGATGCAGGCTCGGCGGATCGACTTTTGCGTGCTGCCACGTCAGCATTGGCGCATGTCCGCGACCGCGCCCGAAGTACCTGCATCCGCCGCCAGTCCACTCGAAGTGTCGCTGGCGGCGCAGGCGAGCGCGCATGCCGAACAATCCGGGCTGATCGCGCTGCACGACGCGCGCGAGAGCCTGGCCGCGCGCGTGCTGCTGGCCGATGCCGCGACGCGTACGCTCGACGTGCAGTACTACATCT
>JAFEEK010000062.1 GCA_018241165.1 Pseudomonadota bacterium | reverse complement strand
CGATTGATCCAGCGCCAGTGAAACATGGCCGTGTCGCTCCCTGTGGCAGAATGATGACCGCGAATGCGGGTCGTGGAAGGGCTAGATACGCCAATGGACGTTAGAAAATCGTTAGCCAACGTCGACGACATCCCGGATGGCGGTGCCATCGCCGTGCGCGTGGACTCCAGCACTGGCGGTTTCGACCTCATTCTTGTGCGTGCCGGCGAAACCGTTGCGGCCTTTCACAACGAATGCCCGCATGCCGGGCGGCGCCTTGATTGGGCACCCGGCAAGTTCCTGATCGACAACGGCACGCTGATCTGCGCGGCGCACGGCGCGGTGTTTGGCCTCCAATCAGGCCATTGCCATGGAGGTCCGTGCCGCGGCGCGTCCCTGCGCTCGGTACCCGTCGAAGTCATCGACGGACAAGTCTGCCTGCCCTGAGCCGCTTCAATACACCTGTGCGCGGACGTCGGCGCGCGCCGTGTTTCCCGCCACGCAGGTGAACGCGGGCGACATGCCCACGATCGAGCGCGTCGGCAGGCGCGAGCCGGTGACGGCAGTCGGTGCACTGAGCAGGTCGACGCGATAGCGCGTGCCCGGCGCAAGATCGGCAAAGGCAAAGCCGGCACTGGCGTTGGTGACGAGAAACGCGGTGCTTTGGGTGTGCGTGTCGGTCAGGCGCACCACGGCTGCGCGCAGCGGCTGGCCGTGGTAGCCATAGGCAGTGCCGGATACGCTGCATGTGTTTGCCGCAGCGATGGCGGGAACGCAAAGAACCAGAATCACGGCGAGACGGATCATGGCGAACCTCCGATTGATGGCAAGCATCCTTGCGGAGGAAGTAGTCCCGTGGCGATTCTAGCGCAACCCGATCATGGCGGCGCGGCGCGTCTCAGTGGAACACCAGGTTCACCGCCACCAGCATCACCACCAGCATCAGAAGCGTCAGCGGCAGGCCCACGCGCAGGAAATCGCGGCTGCTGTAGCCGCCCGGGCCGGCGACGATGAGGATGGTCGGACTGGCGCCGGGAATGATGAAGGTATTCGACGTGGAAATGGCCACCACAATGGCGAACGCGGCGGGATTGCCGCCCGAGGCCAGCGCGATGTTGATCGCGATCGGCACCATCATCACCGCGGCGCCGACGTGCGAGATCACCTGCGAGAACAGCAAGGTGATCACTGCCACGCACGCTTCCAGCGCCCAGATCGGCAAGTTTCCGGCGTAGCGCATCAGTTCCTGCGCCAGCCATGCCGCCGCGCCGGTGGAATCCATCGCCCAGCCGAGTGGAATCAGGCAGGCCATGATGAAAATCGTCTTCCAGTTGATCGCGCGGTAGGCCTCGTCCATGTTGAGCACGCCGGCCAGCAGCATGCCGACCGCGCCCGTCATCATCGCGACCGACAATTTGATTTCGGTGAACAGGCCAAGGCCCATGGCCAGCGCAAAGAACGCGACCGCGTGCCAGATCTTGGCCGGGCGGTGGTCTTCCTTGGGGTAGTCGGTGATGACGGCGATGTCGCGCTCTTCCGACGCCATCGCCAAATCGCGCCAGAACCCGTGCAGCACCAGGGTATCGCCGGCGCGCAGTGCGGTCTTGCGCACGTCTTCGCGGAACACTTCCTCGCCGCGGTACACGGCCAGCACGCTGATGCCAAAACGCTTGCGCAGGCGCAGCTCGCCGACCTCCTGCTTGATGAAGCGCGAGGTCGGCGGCACCACCGCTTCGGCGATGCCGGCGCGGTTCGGGTTGAACATGTCGCGGAACACGCGCAGGCGCGACTGCACGCGCAAAAGGTTCAGGTTGGCGAACTCGTTCACCGCCTCGCGCTTGCCGAGCGCGCCGAGCACGGTGCCGACCCAGATCATGGTGTCCGCGGGCGGCGCCAGGCGCGTCTCGTCGCCGTTCTTGATCGCCAGCATCAATGGCGCGCCGCGCAGCGCCTCGGTTTCGGCGATGCTCATGCCGACCAGCGGGCTTTCGGCGGTGACGGTGAGCTCGAACACTTCGCCGTCGATGCCATAGGTCTCGGCGAAATAGGTTTCGGTGCGGCCGGGCGTGACGCCCTGCGAATCATCATCCCCCGGCAGCAATTTGCGCGTGAACAGCGCAAAGTAGGCCAGGCCGGCGATCAGCAGCGGCAATCCTACCGGCGCGATCGCGAACAGCGAAAACGGTTCGATGGTCTGCGCACCCGGCGGCAGGTTGCGGTTCGCGCTCGCGATCAGGTCGTTGAGCAGGATCAGCGGCGAATTGCTGATCATCGTCATGTTGGTGCCGGCCAGGATGCAGCACGCCATCGGCAGCAGCAGGCGCGATATCGGTACGCCGGTGCGGGCGCTGACGCGGCTGACCACGGGCAGGAACAACGTCGCCAGTGCCTGGCTCTGGATGATCGACGACAACGCACCGGCCATGGAATTGATGAGCAAACCCAGGCGCGACTCGATGCCGCCGGCCAGGCGCAGGATGAACGACGCCGCCTTGTTCAGCACGCCGGTGCGATCCAGTCCGGCGCCCATGATCATGATCGCGAGCAGGGAAATTACCGCGTTGCCGGCAAAGCCGTCGAACAGGCGCTCGACCGGAATCAGGCGCGTGATGCCGATGACGACGATGACCAGCAGCGCGACCAGGTCGGCACGGATCCATTCGAGCACCAGCATCAACACCGTGAACGCGACCAGGCCCAGCACGAGCATCATGTCGTGGCTGAGGACGAGTCCAGTGTTCATGTCGGGCCGTTCATCGGGGCTTGTTCTTGTTCGGCGGCGTCAGCGGTGAAGGTCAACGGCGTTCATACAGCAGGTCCCAGACGCCGTGACCGAGCTTGCGTCCGCGTTTCTCGAAATGCGTCTGCGTGCGCCATGGCGGCTGCACGACGAAACCATCCGCGCCGCCCAGGTTGCGCCAGCCGCTCGCGTTGTCCAGAACGTCGCGCATCTGCGCGGCATAGTCCGCCCAGTCGGTGGCCAGATGCAAGCGTCCGCCGGGCGCGACGCGGGTGGCGAGACGGGCGGCAAATTCCGGCTGGATCAGGCGGCGCTTGGTCTGGCGCTTCTTCGGCCACGGATCGGGGAAATAGATGCGCACTTCGCTCAGGGCCGCAGGTGCGATCGCCGCGTCCAGTACGGTAATGATGTCGGAATTATACAAACGCACATTGTCCACATTGTGCGCGGCCAGCGCGTTGAGCAGGCGGCCGACACCGGGGCGATGCACTTCCACGCCAAGAAGATCCTTGTCCGGCTCGCGCTGCGCCGACCACAGCAACTGCTCGCCGTTGCCGAAGCCGATTTCCAGAACCAATGGCACGCGCCGGCCAAACACCGCGGCGGCGTCGAGCGGCGTCTGCGGATCGAGGCCGTAACGCTGCCAGTGCGCGTCGAACGCGCGTTGCTGCGCGGGCGTGAAGCGGCCCTGGCGCAGTACGAAACTGCGGATGTGGCGCTTTTCCCCCTCTCCCGCTTGCGGGAGAGGGCTGGGGTGAGGGGAAGTCGTGCAAGCGCGCTCCATGTTTTCCCCCCTTCCGCCTTCGGCACCTTCCCCCGCAGGCGGGGGAAGGAAAAGACTGCGCACTCGGCGCACGGGCTTAGCCGATGGTGCCATCGATGGGACTCGACGCGGAAGCGTAGCGTTTGCGCGGGATGCGGCCGGCGCGAAATGCATCGCGCCCGGCTTCGACCGCCTTGCGCATCGCCGCGGCCATCAGCACCGGATCCCTCGCGCCGGCGATCGCAGTGTTCATCAGCACGCCGTCGCAGCCCAGTTCCATCGCGATCGCGGCATCCGACGCGGTGCCGACGCCGGCGTCGACGATGATCGGCACCTTGGCGGTTTCGACGATTTCGAGGATGTTCCAGCGGTTCTGGATGCCCAAGCCCGAGCCGATCGGCGCGGCCAGCGGCATCACCGCGACGCAGCCGATTTCCTCCAGGCGCTTGGCCAGGATCGGATCGTCGCTGGTGTAGACCATCACCTCGAATTTTTCCGCGACCAGGGTTTCGGCGGCTTTGAGCGTTTGCACGACGTCCGGGAACAGCGTCTTCTGGTCACCGAGGACTTCGAGCTTGACCAGGCTGTGGCCGTCGAGCAGTTCGCGCGCGAGCCGGCAGGTGCGCACGGCATCGTCGGCGGTGTAGCAGCCGGCCGTGTTCGGCAAAATTGTATACTTTTGCGGTGGCAGCACGTCGAGCAGGTTCGGCGCATTCCGGTCTTGGCCAATGTTCGTGCGCCGGATCGCCACGGTGACGATTTGCGCGCCGGCCGCTTCGGTGGCGCGCCGGGTTTCATCCAGATCCTTGTACTTGCCGGTGCCGGTGAGCAGGCGCGAACGGTAGGACTTTCCGGCGATCACGAGGGCGTCGTCGAAAGTTGTGGCGGTTTTCAGTTGCGCATTCACGGTTCACCCTCCGCCCAATGCATGGACGATTTCGATGCGATCGCCATCGCGGATCTCGCGCTGCGCGTGCTCGCTCTTCGGCACGATTTCACGATTGATTTCCACGGCGACGCGGCGTTGCGCGTAGCCGGCCTCGTCGAGCAGATCGCGCAGCGTGCGCCCGGCGGCGCAGGTGCGGGAGTCTCCGTTGAGGACGATCGCGATCATTGCGCTAGTTTAGCCGGTTGACCGTCGCGGCGAAATTCGGATGGCGCAAAAAACCGCGCCCGGACTTGCCGGGCGCGGTTTGCGGGATCACGGATGCTCGCGATCAATTGCGATGATCCTTGTTGTCGTCGTTCTTCTTGTGTTCGGGCGCGTTGCCGCGCTGCACCGGTTCCGCCACGCGTGCGTTCGGCTGGGCGTTGCCCTGCGGCGCGCGGTATTCCTGCACGCTACGCTGCGGTGCGCGGTATTCCTGTTGCGGTTGTGCCGGTGCGCGATATTCCTGCACGTTGCGCTGCGGTGCGCGGTATTCCTGCTGCGGTTGTGCCGGTGCGCGATATTCCTGCACGTTGCGTTGCGGTGCGCGGTATTCCTGTTGCGGAGCCCGATTCTCCTGCACGTTGCGCTGCGGTGCGCGGTATTCCTGTTGCGGAGCCCGATTCTCCTGCACGTTGCGCTGCGGGGCACGGTATTCCTGTTGCGGGGCCCGGTCCTCCTGCACGTTGCGCTGCGGGGCCCGGTATTCGGGCTGGGTTTGCGCCGGCGCCACCGTGCGGTTGCCGAAATTGGTGGCCGCACGCCCGTTGCCGTTGGCATTGCCGCGATCCTCGTTGGACGTTGGCTTGTTTGCCGGCACGGTGCGCTGGATTTCCCGGTTCGGCGCGGTGCGCTCCGGTTGTGCTGCGCGCACCCCGGTTTCCTGCGGATGTGCGAATCGCGACGAGTCAAGATGACGCGGTTGCTCGCCGGCGTTGCCGGTCGCCGCGGGCGCCGCGCGTTGCACGGTCGGCGCATTGCGGTTGACGGCGGGCATGCCGCGATCGGAGGACCCTTCGGGGCGCGCGTTTTCACGCAGGCCCTGGTCCGCACGGGATACGCCTGTCGCAGGCTCCGCGCGCGCCGGCAAGGCCTTGGCGGGCGTGAAGGTCGGCGCGCCACGCTCGGTGACCACGCGCACATTCGGACGCGCACCGATCGCGCGCGCCTCCGCGGCGCCGCCGGCGACGGCTCCCGCGGCAACCGCCGTGGTGCGCAGCTGGTGTTCGCTCAACGGCCGGCCCGGATTCTTGTCCAGCACGGCCTGGCGTTGCGCGAACGAAGCGACTCGGGCGGGCGGAGCCGTTGCCGCGACGATCGGACGATTGACCACGGTCGCCGCCGGTACTGCGCGTGCCGCGACGGCCGGCGCAAGGCTGGCGCGGGTCGGGGCGATCGCGGCGAAACCGGAGACGCGGGCGTTGGCGAAGGTTTCGCGATTGACGGCGATGGCCGCGCCGGCAACCGGACGCGAAGCGACGAATGCCGCCGCCGGCACCGCGGTCACCGCACCGGCGATGTTGCGGTTGGCGTAGCTGATGCGCGCGTAATCGACGTCGCCGCGCGAGTAGTTGCCGTAGTAGTTGTTGATGACGGTGTTGTTGATCACCGTGTTGCTGACGTTGACGCGGGTGAAATAATTCTGGCTGACGCGATACGGCGGGATGTAGACGTCGCGATAACCGAGCGGGAACCAGCCGATCGGGCCGCCGATCGAGACGCTGACGCCGAAGCCGCCGCGACCGCCGACGAAGGCGACCAGCGCAGGCGCATAGACCGGGCGCACCGCGACCGGGCCCGGGCACCAGCCCCAGCGGTTGCCGATGTAGGCCCAGCGTCCGTAATGGAACGGTGCAAAGCCCCATGGCGAATCATCGATCCAGGTCCAGCCGTAGGCGCCGACCCAGGCCCAATGGCCGGAGTGGTACGGCGACCAGCCCACGGCGACGGACGTCGGATACCAGACATTGCCGTACTCGGGCACGTCGCTCCACGAGCCGTAGCTGTCCAGGTCCTGGTAGCCGATTACGTCTTCGGACACATAGCGGCGCGAGGACGAATTGTCCCAGCGCGTATCGCGGTCGTGGCAGAAATCGTCGAACGCATCGGTGCGCGGCAAGTCGTTGACCTGGTAGTCGCGCAATTGCGCGTCATGGAACGTGACCGACTGGCCCTCGTCGACGGCAAAGCGCGCGCCGCCCTCGCCGTAAACGTCGCCGCCGCCGCTGAGCACGGTGACGACGGTCGAACGGCCGTCGGGTTCGACGTCGATGCGGAACACGCCGACGCGATTGACCACGAATGCAAGCGTAGGCGTGTCGATCTCGTAGCTCTGGCCGTCGTACAGGCGGCGCACGCGCAGGTTCAGCGTGCCTTGCGTCAATTCCATCTGCGCGGTGTTGTCGGTGAGATTGAGGAAGTCGAAACTCGTGTTCTGATCCATGCGCACGGCGGCGGCGCCGATTTCCAGCGACGCGCGCGAGCCGCGGTCGGTCCACAGCTTGTCGCCTGTGATCAGCGGGCGATTCAGTTGCGCCTGCACCCAGTCGTTTTCGCCGGCCGGCACGAAGCTGACATCGCCTTGCATGTAGGAAAGCCGGGCCACGCGGCCTGGCGGGTCGACCGGCGTACCGTTGTCTTGCGCCAACACGGCGAAGGCAAGGCCGATACCGGCCAGTAGGACAGCGATTCGAGAGAGTCGGAACATGGCAGCGCTCCTTGGCGCGTCACGCGGTGGTTGAAAAACTGCCGGCTGGCCGGGGTTGCCGAATGACCTTGCCGGATCCCTAACTTTACGCCATGAATCTTTGCGCGGTGAAGCTGAATGGCCGCCTTCCCCCGCAGCATGCGCGCATGTTGCATTAGCCGCCATTCAGCCGGCGTGAACGGCGGCGCTTGCCGGTTGCGATGGCGATTCGTAAAGTAGCGTCCCTGCGCGGGTGTAGCTCAATGGCAGAGCTGTAGCTTCCCAAGCTACTGACGAGGGTTCGATTCCCTTCACCCGCTCCAATCGTACGGACCCGCGTCATGCAAGAACCGCTTGTGATCGGCTGGCGCGAATGGGTGTCCCTGCCCCAGTTGGGGCTGGCGGCGATCAAGGCCAAGATCGATACCGGCGCGCGTTCATCGTCATTGCATGTAGCCGCACTCGAAGCGTTCGAACGCGATGGCCGCACCTGGTTGCGATTCGCGGTTGCGCCGCGGCGGCGCAGCGCGCGCAGCGTGGAATGCGAAGCGCCGGCGCTGGAGCGTCGCCGGGTGACCGATTCTTCGGGAAATTCGGCCGAGCGCTGGTTCATCCGCAGCACGATCGCGCTGGGAAGCAACCGTTTCGACGCGGAGATCAACCTGAGCGACCGCGGCGGCATGCTGTTTCCGATGTTGCTGGGGCGCACCGCGCTGCGCGGGCGCTTTCGCGTCGACCCGGATTTGTCATGGGCTTGCGGGCGTCGCCGCAGGCCGGGGATGGCCGCATGAAAATCGCCATCCTCTCGCGCAACACCAAGTTGTATTCGACCGCGCGCCTGGTCGAAGCGGCGCGCGCGCGCGGGCATCGCGTGCGCGTGCTCGATCCGCTGCGCTGCTACATGCGCATCGCGCCGGGCGATTTCGCCGTGCACTACAAGGGTCGCGCGTTGGCCGGCTTCGACGCGGTGATCCCGCGCGTCGGCGCGTCGATCACGTTTTATGGCACGGCGGTATTGCGCCAGTTCGAAATGATGGGTGTCTATACGCCCAATTCGTCGGATGCAATCCTGCGCGCGCGCGACAAATTGCGCTGCCTGCAGTTGCTCGCGCGCGAGAACATCGGTTTGCCGACCACGGTATTCGGCGATTACCCCGACGACACCGCGGACCTGCTCGCCATGCTCGGCGAGCCGCCGCACGTGATCAAGCTCAACGAAGGCGCGCAAGGGCAGGGCGTCCTGCTGGCGGAAAAGCGATCGGCATCGCAGGGTGTGATCGAGGCGTTTCGCGGGCTGTACGCGAATTTCCTCGTGCAGGAATTCATCCGCGAGGCGCGCGGTGCGGACATCCGTTGCTTCGTCGTCGGCGGCAAGGTGATCGCGGCAATGCGCCGGCAGGCGCGCGCCGGGGAATTTCGTTCCAACCTGCATCGCGGCGGCTCGGCGACGGCAGTGAAACTCAGCCAGGCCGAAAACGACACCGCGCTGCGCGCTGCGCGCACGATGGGTCTGAACGTGGCCGGCGTGGACTTGCTGCGCTCGCGCCGCGGACCGCTGGTGCTGGAAGTCAATTCCTCGCCCGGACTGGAAGGCATCGAGGCCGCCACCGGCGTCGACGTGGCCGGCGAAGTGGTCGAATACCTGGTGCGGCGCGTGCGCAAGCGCCGCGTCCGCAAATAGTACGAAAGTCATCGTTGACAGGCATCGGTTGTTATGTCTACGATACTTGCCGTACATCTTGATCCCGAACAAAACAGGAGCCTGCAATGAACCGTTTCGTCACATTCTCCGCCGCGCTGGCCTTGGTCTCGTGCGCAGCATGCATTCCCGCCGCGCACGCCGCGCCGCCGGTCGCCAAACCGCTGGTGGCGCAGTCGCTGGATTCGTTCATGCAGGATCAGGCGCGCATCCGCAAGGACATGCAGCCGGGCGGCCAGTACGGATACATTTCGAACCTCGAAAAAAATCGCGTGGAAGCGAGCCTGGCCCAGATGCAGAACCTGCTGACCGCGAACAAGTCCAAGGCGGACATGTCCGAGTCGGACAAGGTTGCGCTGGTCAATGCACAGGAAGAAGTCAACGGCATTCTCGAACACAACGACAACAACCGTCTGGTTTGCGAGCATGTGGCGCCGGTCGGCTCGCACCGTCCGATCACCACGTGCCATACCTACGCCGAAATCATGGAACAGCGCGAGCGTACCCAGCACGACATGCAGCGCATGCAGGCCACGCCGCAATTCAAGTCCGGCGGCTGATCAGGGGTGTCGCGCCTGCACGCCGCGAGCGGTGTGCAGGCTGATTTCCAGGGGGGTCTGTCAAAATGAGTCCGCGCCACGCTTCCGATTCGCATTGGCCCACGAGTGCCGAACTCGGCATCCTGCGCGTGTTGTGGGATCGCGGGCCCTGCACCGTGCGCGAAGTGCACGACACGCTGTATGCGGACGACGGCGCCGGTTACACCACCGCGCTCAAGCTCATGCAGGTCATGCATGGCAAGGGTCTGGTCGAGCGCGACGATTCGCAGCGTGCGCATGTGTATCGCGCCGGCATCAACAAGCAGCGCACGCAGAAGCGCTACCTCACCGACATGGCGCGGCGCCTGTTCAACGGCTCGACCTCGCAGATGGTGCTGCACGCGCTGGGCAATCATCCCGGCGCTTCGCGCGAGGAACTTGCGCAGATCCGCGCCTTGCTCAACAAGATCGAGGCGGAAGGGGGCAGGTCATGATCGCATCGATGAACTGGATGGCCGCGATCGACACGATCGGCGCTGCCTTGCTGCATTTCCTGTGGCAGGGTGCCGCGTTGGGGCTGTTGTATTTCGTGTTGCGGCCGCTGTGCGCGACGGCGCGTGCGCGTTATCGACTCGGACTTTGCCTGATCGCATGCTTGGCGCTGAGTCCGCTGCTGACCCTGATCTGGCTGTGGCCCACTGTGGATTCGGCGGCCGCGTCCGGCAGTTTCGGAACCATCGCTGCGGTCGCCGCACAGGAATTGCCGCGCTGGCAACTGCGCGCGTTGCTGCCATGGCTGGTGGCGTTCTGGTTTGGCGGCATGCTGGCCATGGCGACACGTTCGCTGTGGCAATGGCGCAATTTGCAGCGTCTGGTGCGTGATGCCGGAAGCGCAGGTGCGGTTTGGGAATCGCGCCTGACACACCTGAGTGAGCGCTTTGGAATCACCCGTCCGGTGCGCCTGCTGGCCAGTGCGCGCGTGCTCACGCCGATGCTGGTCGGCTGGATCAAGCCCGCGATCCTGTTGCCGGCGAGCCTGCTCAGCGGTTTTCCGCCGCAACAGGTGGAACTGATCATCGCCCATGAACTGGGCCACATCCGGCGCTGGGATTACCTCGTCAACCTGGCCCAGGTCGTCGTCGAAACCGTGCTGTTCTATCACCCGGTCGTGCACTGGATTTCGCGCGACGTGCGCAACGCCCGCGAGGAATGTTGCGACGACCTCGTCCTGCAGGTGGCTTCCGGCAAGCAGCTGGTGTATGCGCACGCGCTTGCCGGGTTGGAGGAATTGCGTCACGACCCGGGATTCGCCGGTGCGGCGCTCGGCGCCGGCGGCGGCGAACTGCTGGTGCGAATCCGCCGCATCGTCGGCGTCGATGCAATGGCGCAACCGGCACCGCGCAACGTCTGGCTGCCCATGGTGCTGGCTGCGGCAACGCTGGCGTTCGGGGCATGGCGCGTGCAACAGCGCAATGCCGATATCGCGATCGTGCTCGACACCTTGCCGGCGCAGGCACTGGCCGTTATCAGCGGCAATCCGCAATTGATCGCCGCGCCGGAATTTGTCGTTGCGCTACCCGCTCCGCACATCGCGCCGTTGGTGGAGGCCACCGCGGCGCAAACCGATGCACAAGATTCCGTGCGCATCGATCCGGTGCACACCACACTTGCAGGTGTCGCCATGGAACGCGTGCGCGATCTGGCGACGGAACCGGTGCGTACGGTTTTTGCGCCGCAGCCCATTCGTGCGCCGCTTGCCGAAATCGCACCGACACAAGTCGTGCAACCGGTGTATCCGCAGCGCGCCATGCTCGGCGGCATCCAGGGCAATGTGGAGTTGTCCTATCGCATCGGCGCCGACGGCGCGGTGACCCAGATACGCGTGCTGCATGCCCGCCCCGCCGGCTTGTTCGAGGACGCGGCCAGGGCGGCGCTTGGCGCGTGGCGTTTCCCGGCAGCGGCCGCAGGCCAGGAGCGTACCCAGAATTTTGCGTTCGCCCTGCGCGGCAAGGACGACAAGTGCCAATCGCCAACCGGTACCCTGATCTGCCGCCATCCTGGGGATTGAATCGGGCGATTAACGAAAGTCCGCGCCGGATTTAACGTCGATTTAATCGGGACGCACCTAGTATCGACCCCACTGTAGGCTGCTCGACACTCCTAAGGTCAGGTCAGGTGACAGGCAGATTACGGTAATCGGGGCAGTAGCTTTAGGCCCAAGGCAGGTGTGTTCCCCCAATGACACCTCCTTGGGCCTTTT
>JAFEEK010000061.1 GCA_018241165.1 Pseudomonadota bacterium | reverse complement strand
GCCACCGGCGGCGGCCACGGCAGCCCGGATTCGGTAAGGCGCGCCTTGAAGTTCGGCGTGGCGTCCAGGTCGAACGGTGCGCCGCAACCGCAGTAACCCGTTGCGATGGCGAGCAGCAAACCGCCGGCCGGACGCGCGTCCAGCAGCGCGGCGTGACGGTTGGCTTGCGCGCGGTCGCCGAACAGCGCGGCCTCATCCAGGTCCACGATCTGCCAATCGCGGATGTTGCCTTTGTCGCGATTGATCGGTCCGATCCAGCTCTGCGCCTGTGCGCGATCCATGCCACGCAGCCGCGCCACCTGCAGCGCGATGCCATAGGCATTCGCATCGAGTCCGTCCGTCGGGACCGGCAAGGTTTGCGACTCGCTCTGGTGCCCACGCATGGCCTGCGCGAGGAATTCCGTTGCCGTACGCGGCAATTCCGGCCGGTACGTGCGCAACTGCGCGTAAATGGACACGATGCGATCCGGCTTGCCGATGACGCGTGCCACCCAGGCGCGCGTGTTCCAGGTAATCGCGTTCAATGGGTCGCAGATCGCCGCTCGTTCCAGCATGGGTTCAAGTTGTTCGCCGTAGCCGAAGACGCTGGCGAACACCGGCATCCAGTTCGGCGCGCTGCATCCGGGCTGCGCCAACGCGCTCGACAACCGGTTTGCCAAGCCGTGCCAATCGTCGCTGAGCATTTGCCGCTCGGCCAGCGCGAGTTCACGTTGCTGGGCATCGGGACTGGTGGCGGCAGCGCGCTCCAGCGTCTGCAGGGCGCCGCGCTGCGCATCCAGCCGCTGCGCCTGCGTGGTGCCGTCGTCGATCAGGGTGTGTTCGTACAAGTCGGCCTTGGCGTAATGCGCCATCGAATAATTCGGCTCCAGCGCGATCGCCTGATCGAACTGCGCGTTCGCCAGGCGCAAGCCTTCGAGCAGGCCGACGGAAACGCCACGGTGCGCATCCACGTAAAGCTTCCAGGCTTTCTGGTAGGCGATAAAGGCATCGACATTCTTGACGCCCGCATCGCGCATGCGCTTGCGCTGCGTGTCGTCGAGCAGCACATTCAGCGCACCGGCGACCTTCTCGGCAATATCCAACTGCACCGCCAGCGTGTCATCGAGCGTGCGGTCGTAGGTTTCCGACCACAGGTGATAGCCGTCGCTGGCGCGGATCAATTGCGCGGTAATGCGCGCGCGCTCGCCTTCGCGGCGCACACTGCCTTCCAGCACGTTGGCGACGCCGAGACGCGTGCCGATCGTGCGCAGATCGTCGTTTTTGCCCTTGAACTGGAACGACGAGGTACGTCCGACCACCTGCATGCCATCGATGCGCGCCAGCGAGTTGAGGATTTCCTCCGACAGGCCATCGGAAAAGAACTCGTTTTCCTTGTCCGCACTCATGTTGACGAACGGCAGCACGGCGATGGATTTGGCCGGGATGGCAGTTGCCGCCGGACTCGATGTCGTTGTTGCCGGTGGCGCGGTCGATGGCGCGCGCACGAAGCGCCACAACAATCCGCCGCCGATCGCCAGCAACAACGCGAGAATCAACAGCTCGGTACCGGACACGCGCTGCACACCGCGTTCGCCGTGGTACCAGGCCAGCACCAGGGCGACAAAGAAACCGAAAGCCAACGCCAGCGTGATGCCGCGACGCACGCCATCCGGCCAGCCGAACTGCTGCGCCACGATGTCCACGCCCTGCAGCAAGGCAAACGCGAACGCAACGTAGGCGATGGCCCATTGCACAAGCTTGCGTTCGCGCAGGCGTTGCAACAGGTCGGTCATGCGTTGCCCCCGCGCGCAGGTTCGAAGCAATTCATGCAATCCCCCCGATGGCCCGGGAGTATACCGTTATCGCGTGGTGCTACCGGGGTTACGCCGTCGATCCGGTCAATTCGCTTGCCGGTGGCAGACGCCAATCGATTTCGCCCAGCTCATGCTCGCGCAACCACGCGTTGGCTTTGGAAAAATGCCCGCAGCCGATGAAACCGCGATGCGCGGAAAGCGGCGACGGATGCGGCGCCTTGAGCACGCGGTGCCGGCGCGTGTCGATGAGCTTGCCCTTGGCCTGCGCGTAGCTGCCCCAGAGCAGGAACACCAGACCTTCGCGCTCGCGGTTGAGCGCATCCACGCAGGCGTCGGTGAAGCCTTCCCAGCCTTTGCCCTGGTGCGATCCGGCCAGCCCGCGTTCGACCGTGAGCACGGAGTTGAGCAGCAACACGCCCTGCCGCGCCCACGGCAGCAGACAACCATGACCGGGACGCGGAATCGCCAGGTCGCGTTCGATTTCCTTGAAGATGTTTTCCAGCGACGGCGGCGCGGGTACGCCGGGCAGCACGGAAAAGCACAGGCCATGCGCCTGACCGGGTCCGTGATACGGATCCTGGCCAAGGATGACGACGTTCACGGCATCGAACGGCGTGGCGTCGAGCGCAGCGAAAATATTCTTCGGCGCGGGATAAATCGTCTTGCCCGCACGCAATTCGCTGCGCAGGAATTCGGACAGCGCCTGCATTTCCGGGCGTTCGATATGCGCGCCGACGCGCGCCTTCCACGAAGGCTCGAGCTTGATCGCGTGCGCGCTCACGCCGCCGCGTTGCGCAACTGCTCGCGCAGATGCCGCGACACGCGCATCTGGAACAGCAGCTTGGTGACGAGCAGGCGCTCTTCGATGGGTTTTTGCACCAGGTCGTTCGCGCCTGCACGCAATAGTGTGGCCTGGTTCTGCGGGTTGTCGTCGCCGGTCATGATCAACACCGGCAACTGGCCCTTGGAATAGCCAAACTCGGTGCGGATGCGCTCGAGCAGGTCGCCGCCGGTCAGGTCGCCTTTCAGGTTCACGTCCGACAACACCACATCGGCGCCGACGCGTCCCTGCACCATGCCGGTTTCCAGATGCGCGACCGCATCCTCGACGCTGGTCACGTGCAGCACGGTCAGGCCATATTTTTCCAACATGCGGCGCGTGGCCAGCGCGACCACGCGGCTGTCTTCGACATACAGCACTTCGCCGCTGACCAGCGACTGCGGATGCACATAGCCGCGAATGAACGCGGACAACGCATTGAAGCCCAGCGACTTGTCGAAGTAATCGGTAACGACATCGCCGAGCTCGCGATTGACCAGGCGCTCGTTCACGTCGCCGGATACGACGATGATCGGGATATAGGCTTGCGGCGAATGCTCGCGGATGTAACGGGCCAGTTCCAGGCCATCCATGTCGGGCAGGCGCAAGGCGGTGGTGACAAGATCCACCACACCGGCTTCGAGCTGCTTTTTCGCTTCCGCGCCGCTTTCGCAGGCAAGCACGGTGACGCCGGGCAGATCGGCCTTGAGCAATTGTTCGATCAGACGGCGCACGACCTTGGAGCCGTCCACCACCATCACCCGCGGGGTATCGCTGGAAACATGACGCGTGAGGGCAACGTCGGCCATGGCGGTTACTTCGGCAAACCCTGCGCGATATGACGCGACACGGCGAAAAAGGCGCCAAGCCAGCCGAGCGCCGCGCTGGCCAAGAGCACGACCAGCGCCTGCGCAAGACCCAGTCCGTGCACGGCGAAGGCGTGTTCATACGCCACCGCCAACCGCGTCAGCGGCATGGCAAGGATTGCTTGCACGACGGCGATCAGCATCAAGCTCAACACTCCTGCAAACGTACCGTACCAGAGGCCGGAATACAAAAACGGCCGGCGCACGAAACCGGCGTCGGCGCCGAGCAACTGCATCACCGCGATCTCCTCGCTGCGCCCGGCGATGTCCAGGCGCACCGTGTTGCCGATCACGAGCAACGCCGCCAGTGCGAGCAACCCGGCCAGAACCTGCGCGCCGCGCAGGCCAAGGCCCAGGATCGCGTTCAGGCGTTGCCGCCATTGCGCATCGTACTGCACCTGATCCACGCTCGCCTCGCTGCGCAACTGCTTTGCAAGCGCATCCGGATCGCCGCGCGGATCGACGATCAGAACCGCCGGCAGGGGATTGTAGTGCAAAACCTTGAGCGCCTCGGCAAAGCCCGAGCGTTCGCGGAATTCATCCAGGCCCTGCTCCGGCGACTTCACCGTCACGGACGCGACGTCCGCCCGCGCGCGCAGGCGTGCGGCGAGCGCCTGCACGGCGTCGGCTTTCGTATCCGGCTTCAGGAACGCGCTGATCTGGCTCGCCTCGCCGATATTGCCGGCGAGTCCGCGCGCATTGTCGACCAGCAACCAGAACAACAACGGCAGGGCCAGTGCAAAGCCGAGTACGGCGAGCGTCAGCGCCGTCGCCCACGGCCGCGCGGCGAGGCGCCCGAGACTCGAGAACAGGCTGTACAGATGCTGTTCGCGCCAGGCGCGCAGCGAGAAGCTGCCACGCGGTTCGGGCGCAGCAGGCTTTACGCGATTTTTCTCGATGCGGCGGTTCATGGCCGGAAATCATCTATCAGTTTCCCGTGATCGAGCACCAGCACGCGCTTGCCCATGCGCTTGACCAGCGGCAGGTCGTGACTGGCAATCAGCACCGTGGTGCCGACCTGCTCGAACTCGCCGAACAGCGCCATGATCTCGGATGCGAGCTGCGGATCGAGGTTGCCGGTCGGCTCGTCGGCGATCAACACCGGCGGCTTGGCCACGATCGCGCGCGCGATGCCGACACGCTGCTGCTCGCCCGCCGACAACATCGATGGCGAGGATTTTTCGCGATCCAGCAGGCCGACCTTGTCCAGCGCCGCGCGCACGCGTTTGGCGATTTCCTCGCGCGGCGCGCCGGCAATGACGAGCGGCAGCGCCACGTTGTCGAACACGCTGCGGTCGAGCAGCAGGCGATGGTCCTGGAACACCATGCCCACGCCGCGACGTACGCGCGCAATGCCGCGCCGGCGCACCGAGCCGAGGTTGCGTCCGTTCACCGTGACCTGCCCGCGCGTGGGTCGTTCGAGCAAGGCGACGAGGCGCAAAAGCGTGCTTTTTCCCGCGCCGGAGTGCCCGGTGACGAAGGCCATCTCGCCGGCGCCGAGCGCAAAGCTCAGTTCGCTCAGCGCATCGTGGCCGTTCGGGTAGCGCTTGCCGACACGGTCGAACGTGATCATTTGACCATCTGGTTCATGTCGAAGATGGGCAACAGTATCGCCAGCACGATGAACAGCACCATCGCGCCGACGAGAAGGATCACGAGTGGGCCGAGCACGGACGTGAGCGTGGTCATCCAACGGTCGAGTTCGCGCTGCTGCTGGTTCGCGGCTTCGTCGAGCATGCGCTCGAGCTCGCCGGCGCGCTCGCCACTTGCAATGAGGCGCAATGCGACCGGCGGGAAGTAACCCGATTCGCCGAGCGCGCGCGAAAAACTGCCGCCTTCGCGCACCTTCAACGCCGCGCGCCTGACCGCCGCGCGCATCGGCAGGTTCGGCATCACCTGCGCGCCGATGTGCAATGCATCCAGCAGCGGCACCGCGCTGGCGGTGAGCAAGGCCAGGGTGCGCGTGCAGCGCGCCGTATTGGCCGCGCGGATCAATCCGCCCACCAATGGAATGCGCAGCAGGATTTCGTGCCAGCGATAGCGCGCCTGTTCCATGCGCAATGCGAAACGCCCGCCGATTGCGGCGAGCACGATCGCGATCAGCAGCAGCCAGCCCCAGGATTTCACGAACGCCGACAGCGCAAGCAGAACGCGCGTGGGCAGCGGCAACGCCTGGTGCATCTGGGTGAACACGCCGACGATCTGCGGCACGACGTAGGCCAGCAATCCCGTGACCACGGCGATGGCGACGAGCGTGAGCAGTAACGGATACGCGAGCGCGGCCCAGACTTTTTGGTTGAGCGCATCGCGCGCCTCGGAATAATCCGCCAACCGCGCCAGCACCTGGTCGAGCTTGCCGGATTGCTCACCGGCGGCGATCGAGGCGCGGTAGATTTCCGGAAAACTTTCCGGCGATTCGGCAAGTCCGGCCGCAAGGCTCGAACCTTCCATCACCTTCGCGCGCAGGCTCACGACCAGCGTGCGCGCACGCACATCGTCGTTCTGTTCGGCCAGCGCCGCGAGCGCCTCGTCCACCGGCAAGCCAGCCTTCAACAACGTCGCAAGCTGGCGCGTGAGCAGGGCGAGTTGCGCTCCGCTCAGTCCGCGCCGAAACAGCGAGTGCCGTTCGCGCCCCGGCGTCACCGGGATCACTTCCAGCGGATTGAGGCCTTCATCGCGCAAACTCGCGCGCACGCCGCGCGCGGTGTCGCCCTGCATGACGCCGCGCCGGGTCTTGCCGGCGGCATCGAGGGCCTGGTAGGCGAAAGCGGGCATCAGTCCTGGATCAACACATTGGTGAACGGTTGCGTATTCTTCCAGCGATAGCCGCCGAAGTCGCGCACATCCGTGGACAGGATGCGGCCCTCACCCAGTTCCTCGGCAAGAATCACCAGCGAAGCATCGGCCAGATCCATCGGCAAATCGTGATAGCGCAGCATCAGCGCATGCGCGCGTGGCAGCGCGTCATCGGGAGGATCGGGCACGCTGCACGCACCTCGCGACACCGCTTCGATGAAACTCACTGCCTGTGCGGGATTGGCTCGCGCAGCAAGCAGGTGCGTGACTTCCGTGAGCACCGGCCAGGTGCTGGCAAAACCCTGCGACGACCAGCGCTCGAGAGCGGCCTGGGCAGCGGCATGGTGTCGGTCGCGCCGATTGCCGAGCGCGAGCCAGAAGCCGCTGTCGGCGAGGATCATTTGCGCCGCGGCTCCTGCACGCGCCAGGCAGTCTTGTGTTCCAGCGCGTCGGTGAGGTAGTCCTTGTATCGCGTGGACAGGTCGCGCGGGCCCTCGCTCGCGCCGATGAAACCCGCGGCGCCGAGCAGCTTTACGGCGTCCGCGCGCGGGCGCATGCGCGCGTGGCGATATTCGCGCAAGGCTTCGCGCAATAGATCCGACGCGGACAGGCCTTCGCGCTTTTGCAGCGCGCGGAAATCGTCGGCGTCCTTGCCGGTGAGCCGGGCGTTGATGCGGATCTCTTCGGTATTCATGGCGGCAGTCCGGCAACCAGTTGTCATAAATGTATGACAATCGGCGCAAAAATGCAAACTCAGCCCGGCGTCGCGAGCTTGCTGCGGCGAATGCCGTAGGCGAAGTAGATGACCAGGCCCAGGCTCACCCAGATCAGGAACACGCTCCAGGTGACCCAGGCCAGTTCCGACAGCAGCCAGATCGAAAACAAAATCCCGACGATCGGCACGACCGGCACCCACGGCGTGCGGAACGCGCGCGGCAGATCCGGTTTGCGCTGGCGCAATACGATGATCGACGCGCAGATCACGATGAACGCCGACAGCACGCCGATGTTGACAAGCTTGGCGACTTCGCCGATCGGGAAAAAGCCTGCGACCAGCGCGGTAAATGCGCCGAGCGCCAGCGTCGTGCGATGCGGCGTGCCGTAGCGCGGATGCGTGTGCGCGAACCAGGCCGGCAGCAGGCCATCGCGCGCGAGCGCGAACCAGATGCGCGCCGCGGCGAGCATGAACGCGAAGATCACCGACAGGATGCTGGCGATCGCCGTGGCCGAGATCGCCGCGCCGATCCACTTCATGCCGCGCGCCTCGAATGCCATCGCCACCGGCGCATCGTTGCCGAGTTGGGTGTACGACACCATGCCGGTGATGACCAGGGTGATGGCAATGTAAAGCACCATCGAGATGCCGAGCGAGAGCAGGATCGCGCGCGGCAGGTCGCGCTGCGGGTTTTTCGATTCCTCCGCCGCCGTGGTCAGGGTGTCGTAGCCGAACACGGCGAAGAACACCACCGCCGCGGCGGTGGCAATGCCCTTGTAGCCGAAGTGGCCGACGCCATCCGCATCCACGACACGATCCGGCACGAACGGGTGCCAGTTCGCGGGATTGACGTACATCGCGCCGACGCAGATCACCAGGACAACGGCGATCACCTTCACCGTGACGATGATGGTATTGAAGCGCGCGCCGGTTTCGGTGCGCAACGTGAGCAGCACCGCCACGCCGAACGCGGCGATGGCGGCGACGAGATTGAAGGCATGGCCCTCGCCCGTTCCCGGCGCGCCCTGCAAGGCGACCGGCAGATGGATGCCGAACGCGGCCAGCAGATTCACGACGTAGCCCGACCAGCCGCTTGCGACCGCGGCGACGATGAGTGCGTATTCGAGCAGCAGATCCCAGCCGATCAACCACGCCGGCAATTCGCCGAGCACCGCGTAACCGTACGTGTAGGCGCTGCCGGTGACAGGAATGAGTCCGGCGAATTCCGCGTAACACAATGCCGCCGCGGCGCTGGCGATGCCGGCGATAATGAACGACAGCGCGACCGCCGGACCCGCATTCGCCGCAGCCTGTTGTCCGGCGAGCACGAAGATGCCCACGCCGATGATGCCGCCGAGGCCGATCGCGGTGAGTTGCCAAAGCCCGAGCACGCGGCGGAAGTCGCGGCGCGAGCCCAGTTCGGCCTGCAGGGCCTCGACGGATTTGTGGCGCGTGAGTTTGGCGGCAAGGCTCATGGGTTCCCCTTCGGACGGAATGACCGGCGCGATAGTACCGTGTCGGCGCAGGAATCGCGCAGGCCACGCTATACAATGTCCCGCCACACTGCCACCTGATGCGCATGGACATCTTCAAGGAATTTCACATCGAAGCGGCGCACCGGCTGCCGAACGTGCCGGCCGGGCACAAATGCGCGCGCCTGCACGGGCATTCGTTCGCCGTCGAAGTCCATGTGGACGGGGCTGTCGACGCGCACACCGGCTGGGTGATGGATTTCGCCGACATCAAATCGGCGTTTGCCCCGGTCTTCGACCAGCTCGATCACCACTACCTCAACGAGGTGCCAGGCCTGGACAACCCAACCAGCGAGAACCTGGCCCGCTGGATCTGGAATCGCCTCAAGCCGGCGTTGCCGGCCCTGAGCGAGGTTCGCATCCGGGAAACCTGCACGTCGGGCTGCATTCATCGCGGCTGAAGCCATGTGCGATTGCGCAATCAGTGGTCAGAAATATTTGCGAACGCCGTACGGGTAGTAGATATTAGTGCTTATATTTCAATAATCTACTAGGTAATCGCGAACCAAGGAAAATTCTTGTTGCATTGCAACAAAAACTCCTGTAAAGTGCGCCTCACACTCCCACCATACCCACGAGGGCACTACCATGTACGAGCAGATCAACAGCCAGTTCCTGGCACTCAGCAAGAGCTTCGCCGACAACGCGTTCAAGGCCCAGAACCTGGCCGCCGAAGGCATGGAGCGCATCGCCGCCCTGCAGCTCAAGACGCTGGAAAACCGCGTCGCCGCCACCGTCGAGTTCTTGTCCGAAGCCGCCGAAGTGCGTGATTTCGATGGCGTCAAGGCGATCTGGCCGAAGAGCGTGAACCTGGTGAAGGAATCCACCGAGAAGTTCTACGCCAACGGCCAGG
>JAFEEK010000060.1 GCA_018241165.1 Pseudomonadota bacterium | reverse complement strand
TCGAGCTTGGCTTCCTGCGCGGCATCGAGGTTCGCCGCATCTTTCCAGTAGCCGCAGGAATACACCAGGCGCTTGCCGAGCATGGCCTGGAACAAATCATTGCCGGTGTCGTAATGGCGTTCGCCGATGACGAATGCGCGGCGGCCGCGCTGCATGTTGACGAGTTTCGATTTCAGCCACAGCCACGCGTCGTCGATGCCGTGGATTTGTTCGTCCAGGCGCGCGCTGAGAAGCCGGAACACGAAGCCATCGAGATCCTCCGCGTCCCACCAGCCGTCCATGTACGATTCGCCCAGACCCAGCGAGCCGTGCGCAATCACGCGGTGGTAGAAATGCGCATCGTGGATTTGCGGATCGAATGACTGCGTTCCGCCGGCAGTCAGACCGGCTTTCGCAAGCAATCCATCGATGCGGCGTTGGGCAGATGAGCCGCTCATGATGTTTCAGGGTAGCACCCTGCGCCGGCGAAATCAGGTCGGCGGCGGGCCCAGTTCCTCGAAATCCGCTTCCAGACGCGCACAGAACAAGCCGACTTCTTCGGCGCGCAAGGCTGCCAGCAACGCATCGGCCTGGCTTGCGTCGGCGATGAACTCGACCAGCACGGGCGTGTCGCCGGCCAGCTCGAAGAAATGCTGTTCGTGCATGCGACCTTGGCGACCGAAACCGGCGATGGCGCGGAACGCCGAACCGCCATGGATACCGCGCGCCTTGGCGAACTCGAGCAGCCATTCGTACATCAGCGTAGTGCCGTGTTTGCGGTTTTCGTAAGTGTAAAAACGCAGGTGGATGCCTTTCATCGGATTGCCTCAAGCGCGGAGCAGGAGTCGCATCAGGAACAGGCCGGCCAACGTCATCGCCAGCGAGCCCAACAAATGTGCGGAAACGGTCGTGATCGCCCATGCGTATTGCTGGCGCAAGAACAAGGTCACGGTTTCGGCGGAAAAAGTGGAGAACGTGGTCAGGCCGCCACAGAAGCCGGTGGTCACGAACAGGCGCAGTTCCGGTGACAGGCTCTGGAATTGGGTGAACACGCCGAGCGCGCAGCCGATGATGAAACCGCCGAGCAGGTTGGCGGCGAGCGTGCCCAGCGGCAGCGTCGGCAACAGCGGATTGAACCAGATGCCGAACAGCCAGCGCAGCACCGCACCGGCGAAGGCGCCAATGCCGACTGCAAAAACGGATGCGAAATTCATAAGTCTCCCGAAGCCGATTCAACCCGGAAGGTGGTGGCTGCACGCGGGAAGCGACGCGAGAGTGGCTCGTGGCGATACCTGCGGGCATCCGATCTTTCGGATACTCAAGCAGGCATCATCAGCCTTGCGGCGGTTCGCTCGAAAGAGCGGGAGGAATGCCATCTCCCTTGCTACGCCGCGATGATAACGCAGTCACCGGCGCAGCCGTCAAGCGACGACTAACCAGGTTGCGCGCCGCCGAGCAGCGCCTTGAGCAGCGCGAGGACTTCTTCCTTGGTGCCCATCACCGAAATGTGGTGCTCGCGCGGGATATCCGTACCCAGGTTCACGGCGTAGCCCTGGCCGGCGTCGTTGCCATCGTCGTCCAGGCGCGGATAAGTTTCGACCTTGCCGACATAGACGATGCTGTTGGCGTCGAGGTAGCGCCCGTCGGGAAGTTTCAGCCAGCGTTGCATGCGATCTCCTCCGTGTAGCGCGCAGGCTAGCCGCAGCCCGCTTCGCGCGCAAGCGGCAGCAGGCCGCGCTCGCTCAGCCAGGCGCGCGCATCTTCGGCATCGCGCTCGAACCAGGCGCGCGTCGAGCCTAGGCGGAATGTGTAGCCCCAGGCGTCCATATCCTCCATCAGCCGTGGGCTTCCGACGCCGGGCAGATGCTCGGCAAGGACGATTTGCAGATAGCAGGTGGCGTCTTCTTCGATTTGCGATTCCGACGCATCGGTATGGATGTGTGCACGTTTTTCCGGCGCCGCGACGATCAGGTGACAGGCTTCGTGCAACAGCGAATGCACCGGCGTATCGGGGCGTGCGTAGACGGTTGCGCCGATGATGCCGGCCTCGGGTTCACCCCAGTAGCTGCCGGGAATGCTCGCGCCGTCGGCGATGCGGACCAGGATCAATCCGTGGCGCCGCAGCAGGTCTTCCGCCGTGCCGGGCGCAAGGTCCGCCAACAGCAGCACGCGCGCCTCAGTGCGCGGTGCCGGTGCGGGCCGGTGCAGGTGCGGTGCCGTGGGCGCGTGCGCTCAACCATGGCTGGTTCGGCAGCTTTGCCGTGGGACCATGCAGATAGTTGTCGCGCACGAATGCATAGCTGCACAGCTCCTTGACCAGCAGGGAAACGCGCTTGCCGACGCCGGGCATCACCTGCTGGCCGGCTTCCTGGAAACCCCAGGTGCCGTGGAACAGCACCGAGACATCATCGCGCGGTTCGAGGAAGACTTCACAGGCGAGCAGGGGTACGCGCACCTCGGCGAAACTGGTGACGTCGGCGTAAAAAACCCGGCCCAGTCCCAGGCCACGGTAGGGGCGGGCGACGACAATGCGGTCGATGTAGAGGAATTCGGCATAACGTTCGCGGAACCAGCGGAAATTCGGGCTGGCGTAATCGGCATCCTCGCGCAATGCGATCAGGAATCCGGCGGCATGGCCGTCGATTTCGGCCACGCGGAAGTAGGCGGCGGCACGTTCCAGTTCGCGCAGTTGCGCCATGTCCAGCGGCAGGATCGTCGGACCCGCGGCGTTGTTGAGCGCAAGCACGGAATCCAGATCCTGCGCCTGCACGTCGCGGATGGTCAGCGTCATGTTTTCGTCCCTCCGGCATTTCGCGACGCGAATCGTGGCCCGCGCCTTGGTATGTGCGTCATTATCGCACGCACGGCGCGGCAAGGTCATGGCCTTTGCGTGGCATTCTCGTTAAATGCGCGTGACTTCCCGCAGGTTGCGCGCGGCACGTGTGCGCATATGATGGCGAGCATGCGCCTGGGTTCCCTCAATCACGTGCAGTTGCTGCGCTACGCCGGCCTGTTCACCTGGGCCTGCGTCGGCATTCCGTTGCTGCGGCGCTACTGGCAGAGCGAAGACGGCTACACCCGCATCGAACTGGCCGGCTGGTGGTTGAGCTATCTCGCGTTCGGCCTGAGTTACTGGGCGATCACCCGCGACCTGGGAAAACGCTATCGCTGGCAACTGCAATTGCCGATGCTGGCGGTGCTCAACGCGGCGGCGATCGGCATCGGCTATTTCAGCCACAGCGGGCTGTCCGGAATCCTGCTGCTGGTGATCGCCGGCGTGTTGCCGTGGCTGTTGCCGCTGTGGGCGGGCGTGGCCTGGCTGATCCTGCAGAATTTTTCGCTGGTGCCGGTATTCATCTATCGCGTCGAAGGTTTCGACTGGTTCGACGCGTTGTTGCAAAGCGGGCTGTACATCGGCTTTTCCGGTTTCACCTTCGTCACCTCGCTGGTCGCGCGCCAGCAGGCGGATTCGCGCGAGGAGCAGCGGCGCCTGAATTCCGAACTGCGCGCCACGCGCACCCTGTTGACCGAATCCAGCCGCATCGGCGAGCGCATGCGCATCTCGCGCGAATTGCACGACCTGGTCGGCCACCACCTGACCGCCTTGAGCCTGAACCTGGAAGTCGCCAGCCACCTCGTATCCGGCAATGCGCAGGAACACGTGCGCCAGGCGCAAAGCGTGGCGAAGCTGCTGCTCAGCGACGTGCGCGAAGTCGTCAGCCAGTTGCGCGAGGACGATGCCATCGACCTGACCGAGGCGCTGAAGACGCTGGTTGAAGGCGTGCCCGGCCTTGCCATCCACCTGGAACTGCCGCCGCGGTTCGCGGTGGACGACCCGCGCCGCGCGCAGGTACTGTTGCGCTGCGCGCAGGAAATCATCACCAATGCCGTGCGTCATGCCAATGCGCGCAACCTGTGGCTGCGCTTCGATCGCTCCGGCAGCGAACTGGCGATCCATGCGCGCGACGACGGCCGTGGCGTGGATGACTTGCGCCAGGGCAATGGCCTGACCGGCATGCGCGAACGCCTCGCCCAGATCGGCGGGCGCCTGAACATCACCACCGCTCGCAATTCCGGTTTTGCGCTGGATGCGTGGCTGCCACTGGAGTCCGTGCGATGACCGTATCCGTCTGCCTCGTCGATGACCAGACCCTGGTTCGACAGGGCATCCGATCCTTGCTCGAACTTTCCGACGACATCCGCATCGTCGCCGAGGCGGCCGATGGCGCGCAGGCGGTCGAGATGATCCCGCGCGCCAAACCCGACGTCGTGCTGCTCGACATGCGCATGCCGGGCATGTCCGGGCTGGATGTGCTCAATGCGTTGGCGGAAAAAAGCGCCTTGCCGCCGACCATCATCCTGACCACGTTCGATGACGATCAGCTGGTGCTGGCCGGCATGAAAGCCGGCGCGCGCGGTTATCTTCTGAAGGACGTGTCGCTGGAACAATTGGTGGATGCGGTCAAGACGGTCGCGGGCGGCGGTTCGCTGGTCGCGCCGGTGGTCACCCAACGCCTGCTGACGGGCCTGGAACGCATGCACAACGACTTCACCAGCCTGGACCGGCCCGACCCCTTGACCGAGCGCGAAACCGAGATCCTGCGCCTGATGGCCGGCGGTTACAGCAACAAGGAAATCGCCAATTCGCTGGGCGTGGCCGAGGGCACGGTCAAGAACCACGTTTCCAACATCCTGTCCAAGCTGGGCGTGCGCGACCGCACCCGGGCCGTGCTCAAGGCTTT
>JAFEEK010000005.1 GCA_018241165.1 Pseudomonadota bacterium | reverse complement strand
GGATTCCCGCAATTCGAATCGCGCGTGCGAAAGTTCGGCTATCCGCTCATTGCACTGGACATGTCGGAATTCCGCAAGATGGACGGCGCTCTAAGTTGCCTGTCGCTGCGATTCTGAAAACCAGCGACTGATCCGCGCATACACTTCGCTGCGATCCAGCAAATCCATGTGATTCGTGCCGTAGCCGATCCACTGCCGACGTTTCGGCAGCGCTAGATTTTTGCGCCCGCGCGGATCTTCGCCGAGCGCACTGGCGATCGAGACGAGACCGTCGCCGAGCAATCTTTCGCCGAGTTTGCCGCGCCGCTTCGCGATCGACGCGGCGATCGCGTAGCACTTCACGTGGGCCGGCAGCGGCACAGTGCGCAGTTGCCGGCGCGAATTCGCGAAACGATCGCGACCTTCCCAGTCTTCATCGATCACGTTGCCGTGGCGCAGGTCGGTGATGCCGGCGCTGCGGATTTTCCCCAGGCGCGCGAACGCGGTCGTGTAGGGACTGGCATCCAGCAGCAAGTCCACCCAGTTGCCGCCGCGCTCCAGCACGGCGCCAAGATGCGGCGTACCGAGAAATACCAGCTTGCCCAAATGCCGCAACCAGCAATGTTGCGCGAGTTCGCCGTAGTGACAGGCGCTGCGCGCGACCAGCCCGCCCATGCTGTGGGCAAGGATCGCCAACTCGTCCACACGCACAGGCCACGCCTGCAGCAACGCCTCGATCTGCGCAGCAAACGCACGTCCGTTGCTGGAAACGTGCAAACCGGTGTTGTAGTGCAGATACACAGGCGTGAATCCGGCATCGGCAGCCAGTGCGGCGCCGTGATCATGGCCCCGGCGCTGCCATTGCAGATCGTTCATGCACAGCCCGTGTACGAGCAACAACACCTTGCCGGTCGCCGCGGGAATCGCCGTTGCCAGCGCCGCGCGATTGAAGTCGAGCGCCTGCCCGCCGCGGCGCAACCGCATCGAAATCGCCAGCGGATTCGCGCCGGCCTGCAAATGATCGCCGAGTACCCCGTTCAACGCCGCCAGCACGGCTTCGCGTTCTTGCGATGAAACACCAGCGTCGAACAACGGCACCAGTCGATCCAGCAATGCATCGATTCCGCTGCCGACCAGCCGGGTGACGCCACGAACGGTCTTGTATACAAATCCAGTAATTCCCGACGCCGGCTGCTGTGTCGCCTTGCCGAGGATTCCCGGCGTGCGCAGGATATTGTGATGCATGGTTTCGACCAGGCTGGCCAGGCCGAGCGTCGCATCGACGACGAGGCGACTGGCGCCGCGAAGGTCGGCAATGCGGACGTGGCGGGTCATGGCATGGGCAGTTTCAGCGCCACAACCTCGACGCCGGCCAGCACCCGCCACCGGCCTTTCGCCAGATCACCGAGTGCCAAACCACCAATCGCAACGCGGATCAAGCGCAGCACGGCAATATCGAACGCCGCCAACAGCCGCCGGATCTGCCGGTTGCGGCCTTCGTCGAGCACGATTTCGAGCCAGGCGTTCTTTTCGCCACGCCGCAGCTCGCGCACCGATTTTGCCAACAATACTTCGCCATCGTCAGCGACGCCGGCACACAGGCGGGCGAGCAAATCGGCATCGGGCAAGCGATCGATCTGCACGTGATAGGTCTTGTCCAGATGCGCGGCCGGATCGGTCAATCGCGCCGCCCATGCGCTGTCGTTGCTGAACAGCAGCAGGCCTTCGCTGGCCTTGTCCAGGCGGCCGACAGGGGCCAGCCACGGGAATTTTCCATTTTGCAACAAGGTATACACCGTATCGCGGCCATGTTCGTCGCTGGCCGTGGTGACACAGCCACGTGGCTTGTTCAGCATCAGGTAGATTTTCTCGGCAGCGGCGATATCCGCGCCGTCCACGCTGATGCGCTCACGCCGCGCATTCGTCGGCGCTTCCGGATCGCGCACGATGCGCCCGTCAACGCGCACGCGCCCGGCGCGCACCAACGCCTGTGCTTGCGTGCGCGAACACACGCCGAGCTTGCTCAGCACGCGCGCCAGGCCATGCCGCGGCGCTGGTTCGACCGAACCCGCGACCCGGCGATGACGCAGTGACGGCGATGGGTTACCCTTGCGCCTCATCCGCTCACGTTGCCGCATTGTCGGCACTTCGTCAAAGCTTCGGGGAGGCGCACATGCCGGATCATCGCATCGCACTGGACTGGTCGCGCGACGGCGGCCCATTCGAACGCGGCAATTACACGAAGAACCATGCCATCCGTTTCGATGGCGGCCAGACCCTGCGCAATTCCTCCGCGCCCGGCGACTACGGCGGCGACGCTTCGGCCAGCAATCCGGAAGAGTTGCTGCTCGCCGCGCTGTCGAGCTGCCACATGCTGACCTTTCTCGCAGTTGCGGCGAACCGCGGCTACGCCATCGACAGCTATCACGACGATGCTGTCGCCGAGCTCGGCAAGAATGCCGATGGCAAGATGGTCGTGGTCAGGGCGACGCTGGCGCCGAAAGTGGCGTTCTCCGGGGACAAGCAACCCACCGCCGAGGAATACTCCGCGCTGCACGCACGTGCGCATGCGGCCTGTTTTATCGCCAATTCGATAAAAACCGCGGTCGAGCTGAAAGTGTAAGGCGGCCACAACCGACCCGCCCGGCCGCGGTTCTTCACCGTGCCGTCACCCACTACTGGCGACACTGCGTCGTCCCCGCCAGGAGTCGTCGTGCGAAGCCCATCGTCCAGCTCCCAACACCGATCACTATTCGCCGTTGCGCAATGGTTCGATACCGACGCCGTGGCGACTCGCGAAGGCGTGGACGCCGAGTGCATCGACTGGCTGCGGGTGATCCCGTTCATCGGCATGCATCTGGCCTGTCTGGGCGTGGTCTGGGTCGGATTCTCGTGGATCGCACTCTTCGTCGCCATTGCGCTGTATGCACTGCGCATGTTCGCGCTGACCGGTTTTTATCACCGCTATTTTTCGCACAAGGCGTTCAAGACCTCGCGCGTCGTGCAGTTCCTGTTCGCCATGATCGGTGCGATGTGCGTGCAGCGCGGACCGCTGTGGTGGGCCGCGCACCATCGCAATCATCATCGGCATGCGGATACGCAAGCCGACATCCATTCGCCCGTGCAGCGCGGATTTTGGTGGAGCCACATGGGCTGGTTCCTGACCGCGCGCGGATTTGGCACGGATTGGCAACGTATTCCGGATCTGCGCCGCTATCCGGAACTGCGCTGGCTGGATCGCTTCGACATTGCCATGCCGATCCTGCTGGCGGTCTGCTTGTACTTCTTCGGCCGCTGGCTTGGCGTTGCCCACCCGGCCCTGCACACCGGCGGCGCGCAAATGCTGATCTGGGGATTCTTCATTTCCACCGTGGTGCTGTTCCACGCCACGGTCACGATCAATTCCATTGCCCACCGCTTTGGCTCCCGTCGCTTTGCCACTCGCGACAATTCACGCAACAACTGGCTGCTGGCACTGATCACGTTCGGCGAGGGCTGGCACAACAACCATCACCACTTCCCGGGTTCGGCGCGCCAGGGTTTTCGTTGGTGGGAGTTCGACTTGACGTACTACCTGCTGCGCGCATTCGCCGCGTGCGGACTGGTGTGGGACCTGAAGCCGGTGCCGGCCGGACTGCGGCGGGCGCACTGATGCGAATCGCAGTGGTGGGATCGGGCATTGCGGGACTGGCCAGCGCATGGCTGCTGTCGCGGGAGCACGAGGTAACGCTATACGAAGCCAACGACTATCTGGGCGGGCACACGCACACGCATGACCTCGAAATCGCCGGGTGTCGATGCGCTGTAGACACAGGCTTCATCGTATTCAACGCGCCGCACTATCCGCTGCTCAACCGCTTGTTCGATGACCTGCGCGTCGCATCGCAGCCGACCACGATGAGTTTCGCGTTGAAGAACGAGCGCAGCGGCCTGGAATACAACGCCACGAATCTGCCCGGCCTGTTCTGCCAGCCACGCAATCTCGTCTCGCCGCGCTTCTGGCGCATGCTGGCCGATCTGCGGCGATTCTACCGCGAGGCGCCGGCCCTGCTGGATGAGGGCAGTGATGGTCCGACGCTCGGCGAATATCTGGACGAACATCGCTATTCGCATGCCTTCGCGGACGATCATCTGCTGCCGATGGCCAGCGCGTTGTGGTCGTCGCCGTCGTCGCAGATCATGAAGTTTCCCGCGAGATACCTGGTGCAATTCATGGCCAACCACCGGATGTTGCAGGTGCGCGGTCGTCCGCAATGGCGGGTGGTCAAGGGCGGCTCGCAGACCTACGTGCGTGCGCTGCGTAAGAACTGGCACGTGCAAGAGCGTATCGGCTGCGCGGCCACGCGCGTAACGCGCGCAGCGGATGGCGTAACCGTGCAAAGCGCGGCCGGAGTCGAACAATTCGATCAGACCGTGCTCGCCTGCCACAGCGACGAGGCACTGGCCTTGCTCGGCGACGCCAGCGCAAACGAGCGCGAAATCCTCGGCGCAATGACGTATCAGGACAACGATACCGTGCTGCACAGCGACGCGAACCTGCTGCCGCGCCGGCGCCGCGCCTGGGCGGCGTGGAATGCGCTGGTGCCGCGAGACGACACGCAGGCGTGCACGGTCAGCTATTGCATGAACCTGCTGCAAGCGCTGGACTGCCCCGAGCCCATCGTGGTCACGCTCAACCGCACCGCGCAGATCGCGCCGGAAAAAATCCTGCGACGCTTGCACTATCGCCATCCGGTCTACACACAGGCCAGCGTCGCCGCACAGAAGCGCAAGGTGGAAATTCAGGGAAGGAATCGAACCTGGTTTGCCGGTGCATATTGGGGTTGGGGTTTCCACGAAGACGGCATGCGCAGCGCGACCGACGTCGCCAATGGTCTGGGAGTGCGCTGGCCATGAACGCACCATTGTCCAGTTGCATCTACGAAGGCTGGGTGCGCCACCGCCGTCATGCACCGCATGCGCATGCGTTCCGCTACAAGATGTACATGCTGTACCTGGACCTGGCCGAACTCGATCGCGTGTTCGTCGGGCGCTGGCTGTGGTCGGTGAACCGGCGCAATCTCGCGCAGTTCCGCCGCGACGATTATCTGGGCGATCCATCCGTGCCACTTGTCGACGCCGTGCGTGCGCGCGTGCGCGAAGCAACCGGGCGCACTCCGGAAGGTCCGATCCGCGTGCTTACGCACCTGCGCTATTTCGGCCACTGCTTCAATCCGGTGAGCTTCTATTACTGCTATGCGGATGACGGCGTCACGCTGGACACCATCGTCGCCGAAATCACCAACACGCCGTGGAAGGAACGCCACAGCTACGTGCTGCCGGTGGCCGACGCACAGCGCCACGGTGCCGCGCTGCGCTGGGATTTCGCCAAGGATTTCCACGTTTCGCCTTTCCTGCCGATGCAACGCGACTACGCATGGCGCTTCACCGCCCCGGACGATGCCCTGCGCGTGCACATGGATGTCATCGACGCACACAAGCACAGCGAATTCGACGCCACCCTGGTAATGGAACGAAAGCCATTGACCGGCGCGAATCTGGCGCGCGTGTTGCTGCGTTTTCCGGCCATGACCCTGAAAATCGTTATCGCGATCCACTGGCAGGCGCTGTTGATCTTCCTTCGACGCAACCCCGTGTACGACCACCCGAAATCCAGAGCGAGCGACGCATGAGCCAGGACATCGCCAGCACCATAGAATCCGCTCCCGCCGGGTCCTGGAGCGCACTGGACCGCGTCTTGCGCGCACGCCTGCACAAACAGATGAGCATGTTGCGCGGGTGTCGGCTGCGTATCGTCGACGCGCTCGGCGACACCACGCTTGGCACGCCGTGCGACGATCCGGCTCAGACCCTGCACGCAACGGTGCACGTGCACGATGCGGGGTTCTACCGGCAGGTCGCCGGCAACGGCAGCGTCGGCGCCGGCGAAGCCTGGATGGATGCCGCATGGACTTGCGACGATGCAGTCGCGCTGATGCGCATGCTGGTTCGCAACCGCGATCTGCTCGATGCGATGGAAACCGGACTGGCCCGCATCGGCACCTGGACGATGCGCGCCTGGCATGCGCTCAAGCGCAATACGCGCAGCGGCAGTCGCCGCAACATCGCTGCGCACTACGATCTCGGCAACGAATTCTTCCGCCTGTTCCTCGACGACAACCTGATGTATTCGTCGGCGTTGTATGCGCGCGCCGACGACACGCTGGAGGCCGCATCCACGCGCAAGCTCGAGCGCATCTGCGCAAAACTCGAACTGGGCGCGAACGACCGCGTCGTCGAAATCGGATCCGGTTGGGGCGGTTTCGCCATCCACGCCGCGCGCCATTACGGCTGTCATGTCACCACCACGACGATCTCGCGCGAGCAGCACGATCTGGCACGCGCGCGCGTGCAAGCGGCGGGACTGGCCGACCGCGTCGAGGTGCTGCTGCGCGACTACCGGGATCTGGGCGGACGTTACGACAAGCTCGTTTCCATCGAGATGATCGAAGCGATTGGCCATCAATACCTGGATTCCTACTTCAGCAAGGTCGGCGCATTGCTCAAACCAGGCGGTATGGCGCTGATACAGGCGATCACGATCGAAGATCACCGCTACGCGCAGGCGCTGCGTGCGGTCGATTTCATCAAGCGCTACATCTTTCCCGGCAGTTTCATTCCATCCGTCAGCGCGATGCTCGACGCCGCCGCGCGCACGAGCGATCTGAAACTGTTCAATCTGGAAGACATCGGCCCGAGTTATGCGTGCACGCTCGCGGCCTGGCGCGCGCGTTTCCATGCGCACGCAATGCAAGTGCGTGCGCTCGGTTACGAAGAGCGTTTCATGCGCATGTGGGATTTTTACCTCGCCTACTGCGAAGCCGGTTTCCGCGAACGTTCCACCGGCGACGTGCAGATGCTTCTGGTAAAGCCCGACTGCCGACGTGCGCAATTCGTCCCGGACGCGGACGACGCGGCGTGAACAACTTCATCAATATCGTCTTTTATCAGGCGACCTGGTTCGCCGCAGTCGCGGGCGCCGCGCGCGGCTGGTGGTGGGCCGGGCCCTTGATGCTCGCCGTGTTCGCTGCATGGCAGCTTTGGGTTTCCAACGAACGTCGTGCCGATCTCCAATTGATGGCGTGCGCTGCAATCGCCGGATTCGCCATCGACACCGCCTGCGTGCATGGCGGCATGTTCGCGTACTCCTCGCCGGTGCCTTCGCCGCACTTCGCGCCGATCTGGATCGTGGCGCTGTGGATGAGCTTCGCGCTGACGCTCAACCATTCGCTGGCGTATCTGAAATCGCATCTTCTGCTGGCCGCGATACTCGGCGCCATCGGCGCGCCACTGGCCTATTGGGCCGCGGCACGCGGCTGGAACGCGCTGTCCTTTGCCGCACAACCGGCGATCGCACTTGGCGTACTGGCGATCGCGTGGGCGGTTCTGGCCCCGGCCCTGTTTGCACTGGCGCGCTATCTGGTGCGTGAGGATTGCGCGCGGCCGGTCTTGCGTGGAGCATTGCGATGAGTCCGATCAACATCCTTTACGTGTGGATCGTGGCGAGCGCGGCGATGCTTGTCGGCTGGCTGATCCAGCGTCGCACCCGCAACGCCGGTATCGTCGATGCGATCTGGGCGGCAGGCATGGGTGCCAGCGCGCTGTTCTACGCCGCGGTCGGCAGCGGCGGTCTTGCCTCGCGCCTTGCCGTCGCGCTGCTCGGCAGCCTGTGGGGATTCCGCCTGTGCCTGCACATCCTCGCCCGCGTGCTGAACGAAAACGAAGACGGCCGTTATCGCTATCTACGTGAATACTGGCATGGCGATCAGCGCAAATTTTTCGCATTTTTCATGGGCCAGGCCTTGCTGATCGCGCTGTTCTCGCTGCCGTTCGCGGCCGTGGCCGAGAATCCGCGCGAGACGTTTTCAGTGTGGTGCGGACTCGGCCTTGCCATCTGGATCGTCAGCCTCTCCGGCGAATCGATCGCCGATGCGCAGTTGTCGATGTTCCGGAAGAATCCGCAAAACCGCGAAAAAACCTGTCGTGCGGGCCTGTGGCGGTACTCCCGTCATCCGAACTATTTCTTCGAATGGTTGCACTGGTTCACCTACGTTTTCCTGGCCGTCGGTGCACCGTTTCCGGCCTGGCTGCTCAGCCTGATCGGGCCGGTGCTGATGCTCGCTTCGCTGGTGTGGATCACCGGCATTCCGTTCGCGGAAGCGCAGGCGTTGCGTTCGCGCGGCGACGATTACCGCGACTATCAGCACACGACATCGATGTTCATTCCCTGGCTTCCGAAGAATTCCCCATGAACGATACCGCCAGCGGCACCGCAAATGCTGCCTTCGACGCACCGCGCGGACTGATCGGTCTGGCCGAACGCGGCCTGCTGCCGGACTGGATGATCCGCGCCGGCATTCGCCGCCTTTGCGCGCAGCGCCTGCGCGAGGAACGCGCCGCAGATACCACCGCTGCCTGGTCGCGCTTCGAACGCTGCCTGGATGACTTGCGCGCGGGCCCGGTCGCAACCCACACGGACGCCGCCAATGCGCAGCACTACGAATTGCCGCCACGATTTTTCCAATTGTGCCTCGGCAAACATCTGAAGTATTCGAGCTGCTACTTTCCAACCGGGTGCGAAACGCTGGACCAGGCCGAAGACAAGATGCTGGCTCTGTACGGCGAACGCGCCGAGCTAGCCGACGGTCAGGATATTCTGGAACTCGGCTGCGGCTGGGGCTCGCTGACCCTGTGGATGGCGCAGAAATACCCGCACAGCCGCATCACGGCCGTATCCAACTCGAAACCGCAACGCGAATTCATCCTCGCGCGCTGCCGCTCGCTGGGCCTGGTCAATGTCGAAGTGATCACGCAGGACGTCAACCGGCTGGAACTGCCATCCGCGCGATTCGATCGCTGCGTGTCGATCGAGATGTTCGAGCACATGCGCAACTACGAAATCCTGCTTGGACGCATCGCGTCTTGGCTGCGTGCCGACGCCAAGCTGTTCGTGCACATTTTCTGCCATCGCGAACTGATGTACCCGTTCGAGACTGATGGCGACGCCAACTGGATGGGGCGCCACTTCTTCACCGGCGGCTTGATGCCGTCGGCGGATACGCTGTTGTGGTTCCAGAAAGATCTGCTGATCGAACGGCAATGGCGCCTGTCGGGCACGCACTACGCGAAAACCGCCAATGCCTGGCTCGCCAATCAGGATCGAAATCGTGACGAAGTGCTGCGCGTACTCGAACCGGCATACGGCGACCAGGCCCGTATCTGGCATCAGCGTTGGCGCATGTTCTGGATGGCCTGCGCGGAACTGTTCGGCTATCGCGGTGGCAACGAGTGGCTGGTTGCCCACTACCGGTTCTCGAAGCGCTGAAAAGAAAAAGCCCGGCATGGCCGGGCTTTTTCGTATTGCAGCAAGCGGAAGCCTTACTGGCTTTCCACCTTCAACTCGACGCGACGGTTGCGCTGACGGCCAGCCGAGGTCTTGTTGGTGTCGATCGGGCTGGACTTGCCGAAGCCCTTCGGACCATCCAGGCGACTGGCATCCACGCCATGCTCGGTCAGGTAGTCGTACACGCCCTTGGCGCGGCGCTCGGACAGCTTCTGGTTGTAGGCGTCGCTACCGACGGAGTCGGTGTAGCCGTCAACCGAAACATGCACGTTCGGGTAGCGCTTCAGGGTATCGACAGCCTCGTCCAGGATCTGCACGGAATCGGCAGTCGGCGCCTTCAACGACGGCACCAGCTTTTCGCCAACGCGCGGATGGTCGAACTTGAACTCGACGCCGCGCAGGTCGATGGCGACTGCGGGCGGCGGAGTGGCTTCTTCGCGCGCCGGCGGAGCAGCCGGAGGCGGAGCAGCCTCTTCGTGCGCCGGTGCCGGCGCAGGAGCCGAGCCGCCACCGAAGTTGACGACCAGACCAACCGTAGCCATTGCGTCGGTGAATCCGCTGTGACGATTGAAGCCCTGCGACGCGGCCAACGAGGAATTCAGCGAATTGTTGTCGCGGTCATAGCGACCGGCGATTTCGCCACGGAACGCCACGCGGTCGGACAGGTTGTACTGCATGCCGACGCCGGCAGTGGCCATCGGATCCCAGCCGCCAGAAGCGGTGTACCCCGCGTCGCTGAGCAGGGAGCCCGAAAAGGCCTTGTGGCGCATCACGCCAACGCCGCCCATCACGTACGGACGCCAACCAGAGCCGATCTCGCCGAAGAACCAGCGCGCGGCAACGTCGAGCTGCACGCTTTCCCACTGGTGGCCAAAGCGCGGGGAATTGTTCTTGAAGTCCGCATTGTTGATGCCGTATTCGAAATCGACGGCCAGGTTCGGATTGACCCACACGCCGGCGCCAATACCGGCAAACGCCGAATTCTTGGTGGTGCGGGCGCTGTCCGGCGCGACCATGCCGGTACGCGCAGCCAGATACCAGCTGCTGGCATCCTGGGCATTGGCGACGCCCACGCCGCCCAATCCCAGGGCGATCAGGACAAACAAGGTATTACGTTTCATCGGAGAGTCTCCTCATTGCTAGATTTTTAGGCG
>JAFEEK010000059.1 GCA_018241165.1 Pseudomonadota bacterium | reverse complement strand
GGCGCCTGTTCGGGCAACAGCTTGAGCTTGAGCGCCTCGACAACGGCACCGGCGATTTCGTCCTGCACCTTGAACACGTCGGTCAGCTCGCGGTCGTAGGTGTCCGACCACAGATGCATGGCGTCCGACGCGCGGATCAACTGCGCCGAGATGCGCAGGGTGTTGCCGGACTTGCGCACGCTGCCTTCGAGGATGGTCGCGACGCCAAGCTGGCGCGCGATCTGCGCGATGCCCAGGTTCTTGCCCTTGAACGAGAACGACGAGGTGCGCGCGATCACCTTCAATTGCGGCACCTTGGCCAACAGGTCGAGCAGTTCCTCGGACAGGCCGTCGGAAAAATACTCCTGGTCCTGCGCCTGGCTCATGTCCACGAACGGCAGCACTGCAATCGAGTCCGGATCGATCGCCGGCGCAGTCGGCCGCGCGGCGGTGGCCGCCTCACCCTGCAATCCCGCGCCGCGCTTCCACACGAACGTGTTGGTCAGCAGCAGCACGACCGCGATGACGAGCACGGCGATGATCGCGCGATCCATCCTGCGCCCGGTCGAGCGCGTGATCGAGGCATCGGCGGCGATTTCGCTTTCGCGCTTAAGTCCCTGCGGTGTCCACTCGTACACCCACGCAAATGCGAGCCAGAACGGAAAGCCGATCGCCGCAGCGATGACGAACCACATCGTCACCCACTCCGGCGCGCCAAACGCCGGCGCCAGTTGCGCGATGCCCTGCGCCAGCGCCCACACCGCGCCGATGTACAGCACGCCGGCGCGGATGACGTTGCGGCGCTCCAGTTCGGCGAACAGGCTCAAGGTTTTTCCTTCGCCAGGCGACGCAGAGGCTCCCCAATCGTACTCGCGTAATACACCGTCAAATTGGCCAAGTCGGTTCCGATGTCGGCGATCCTCAGCTGCAGCAGCATGACAATGCGTGGATCCTTTCTCAGAATGGTATCGGCCGCTTCGATCGTCGCGGTCGAAAGCCCTGTGGTACAGGAATAGGCGAGCACATGCGTTATGCCGTCGTAATCGCCGACCGGCACGACCTGATCGCCGCATTTGTCCGCAAGCGCCAGTTGGATATCGTACGGAAGCACCATGCGGAATTCCTTGCGGTACTCCGATTGCTGCCCATCTTTCGTTATCTGTTCGATTACCGGATCCGTGTAGACACGCATGGCCAAGTCGCGCAACGCCGCGTCGCGAATCAGACCCATCTCTCCGGTCGATGTCAGTTCGTCGTAGGTAGCGCGGCGGCGGGTATTGCCATTGAATTGCGTGGCGCGATAGGCCGCAATCAACAGGGCCTCGTCCGTCAACTGGGTCTTGCCGGTCAGCGCGTCGGCGGCGCTCTTAGCATTGGCCAACACCTGGTTGAAGTAACCGACCTGCATTGCGTAGCCCCAGGCTTCCTCACGCAGATCGGACTTGAGACGCTCGGTGAATACCGCCGCTTTCTGATTCGTTTCCCGGTCCTCGTTCCAGTTCGAGGCCTGCACGCCGAGGAAAACGCCGACGACGACGACCGCCAGTTCGATGGCGACGGCAGTCCAGTCCTGGCGACGAAAGTTTGCGGTGATGCGATGCAGGATCATGGTTTGCCATCCCCGGGCAGGAGTGAGTGCGCGAAGTCCACGACGTGTTCGATCACGTCAAGCGACACGCTGCTTTTTGGCGCGTGCATATGCGCGTATGGTCAAACGCGACGGCTTTTCTTCCAGCCGGCCCGAGACGAACTTGTGCAGCACGCTGGCGATGAGCGTCTGGTAGGGTATCCCTTCTTCAACGGCACGCGCCTGGATGTCCAGCAGGTCGGGCGAGGACAGGCGCACGTTCACGCGCCGATCCTTCAGCAAGGTCGCCTTCGCCGCATCCTTGAACTTGCGCAGCTCGCTTTTTTGGGGCGACACGGATTCCCATTCGCCACGATCATACGTGTCGAGCATGTTTTCATCGTTGGACTTGCGCTTGCTCATGGGAACCTCGATTCAAATGGTCGCGAGTCGCCTTCCGGCTCGGGATGACGGTTTTCAGGAAATAGTAGCCGGCCTCTTCCACGAACGGCACGAGATAGGCATACGCCTCGACAACGACCACCAGTATCCGCTGATTCGGATACTTTGCCGGATCGGAATGACGCAAGATATCGAGCAGTCCATCGGCTTCGATGGCAAGAATGATTTCCTCGAAGGAAATATGCCGTCCGGACTTCAACTGCGCGTTCTTGGCATGATTCCAACGAAACGGCTTCATGCGCCGATACTAGCCGGATGTGTGCCTTTTGTCATCACCTGAGCTCCTTTCCGCCATCTCGCCCGCGACCGGCTACAGCGGCACCTTCTCGCGCGCGGCCGGAGCCGTATCGCCACGCATCATCAATGAAGTGGCACGCTGCACCCGCGCTTGAGCGCATCGAAGGCCAGCGATTGCATGCTTGACGACGTGCGTCTATATTCTTGCCAAGACGCTATCGTTCGACATTGAGTAAGACCATGACCGCAACGGCTACCCTGTCCAGCAAATTCCAGATTTCCATCCCGAAAGCCGTGCGCGACGAACAGCAATGGCAAGCAGGGCAGGAATTCGTGTTCATTCCCAAAGGCAGCGGCGTGCTGGTAATGCCGGTACCGGAATTCAAGCAACTGTCCGGTATCGCCAGGGGCAGCAAAGCCACCGGCTACCGCGATCGTGCGGATCGGCATTGATGCGCGTCATCGATACATCGGCATGGATCGAATGGCTCATCGGCAGCGCGCTCGGCAAGAAACTCGGCCGCGAATTCCCCGACCGGGCGCAGTGCATTGTGCCGACGTTGGTGCAACTGGAACTGTCGAAATGGCTGGTGCGCGAACTCGATGAAGATCGCGCCGACCAGACAATCGCCTACACGCAAAAATGCATGGTAGTGCCCTTGGATACACGCATCGCGCTGCGCGCCGCCGAATTGCATCGCCAGTACAAACTCGCGACCGCCGATGCCATCGTTTACGCGACCGCGCTGGAACATGACGCCGAACTGCTCACCTGCGATGCGCATTTCCGGAGCCTGCCCGGCGTGGTGTATTTCAAGAAGCCGCTGTAGTCGATTCCATTTTTGCCTGCCTGTTTCCGCACCCGATTCCGCTGGCGGAAGCCCGCTGCAAATTACGGTCGGGCGGTGTCGGCAGTCCACGTGTTCAGCAATTCCTTGAAGCGCGGATCGTCGCGGATCGCATCCCACGCCGGGTCGATTTTCAGCATCGCCGGCGAGTAGTAGAAACCGATACCGGGACTGGCGAGCGCGGCTTCCAGCAAGGGCACGGCCAGATCCGCGCGCCGCGCCTGCGCGTAGTGCACCGCGTTGTTTTGCATCACCGCGGCGCCGGAAACCTTGTCGCCAGTCGCAGTGACGATCGCCTGCGAGCGCGCGATCGCATCCAGGCCTTGCTGCGTGTTGCCCAGGCCCAGTTCGGCGGCGGCAAGGTTGCTCCAGACCGTGGCCAGGTCGCCGCCTTGTTGCAACGACAGTTCCGCGTGCGCCTGCGTGCGCGCCTGCGCGTACAACGGTTGCGCACGTGCCGACTCGCCCGCGAGCCGGTACAGGTTGGCCAGTTGCAACGATTTGGATCCGCGCACGAACGAAAAATTGTCCGCGTTGTCCGGCACGCCATCGAGTAGCGCGATGGCATCGGCGTACTTGCGTTGATAGGTCAGCATGTCCGCGCGCCACAGCTGCAACACCGGCTCGTCGCCCTGCGCGGCAGCCAGCGCGCCTTGCGCGTCGCCGTTGCGCAGCAGGATGACGTTGGACGCATCGATCTTCGCGCTCAGGTTGGTCGGATCCAGCGCCAGCGCGCGCTGCAGCCACGAAGCGGCGTCGGCGTAGCGCCCGGCCATCATGCAGGTCTCGCCCAGGTCGTTGGCCAGCGCGCTGTTGCGCGGATCGTGCGCCAGAGCTGCTTGCAACGACGCGATCGCCGCGTCGAACCGGCCTTCGCGCCGCTCGACGTAGCCGCGCGCGGCCAGCGCGTCGGCATCGTTCGGCCGCAATGCCAGCGCGGCATCGAAGGCCTTGCGCGCGGCCGCGTAATCGCCGCGACCGTAGTAATCGCTGTAGCCGACGGCCAGATGCGCTTCGGCCAGATTCGGCGCGAGCTTCAATGC
>JAFEEK010000058.1 GCA_018241165.1 Pseudomonadota bacterium | reverse complement strand
GCAGGCGTTGCGAACACGCGGCATCCAGTGATGCGACGCACAACCGTTTCTTGATGTTTCCGCCGGCCGCTTTTCAGCGGCCGGCGCGTTTTTGCGGTAACGTATCGCCAGCAATGCTTCACGGGGCAGGGAAATGAAACGATCCGGTTTTCGCCTCTGGCCACTCGCGGCGGTGGTCGGCGCATGCGCAGTTTTGCCGCTGCAAGCTGCCGACACTTTCACCTGGCCCGATCCGGTGGATCATCCCGCGCAGATCATGCCGCTGGCAGCGCAATCGCTGCTGCTGGGTCTTGCGCATACGGCGAACGGTTATGTGGCCGTGGGTGGTCGCGGTGACATCCTGGTTTCTGCCGATGGCACACAGTGGAAGCAGGTCGAGGTACCCACACGCTCCACATTGACTGCCGTGGCAGCAGTGGACGCGAACGTCTGGGCGGTCGGCCATGACGGCGTGATCGTACACAGTTCGGATAACGGCGAACACTGGCAGATGCAACGCAAGGATCCGTGGCGCAAGGCCGATGAATCCGCCACGGCCGATCCGCGCCGCGGCGCTCCCCTGCTCGGCGTGCTGTTCACCGATGCGACGCACGGATTCGCGGTCGGCGCCTACAGCCTCGCCTTGCGCACGGACGACGGCGGCGAACACTGGCAGGAAATGACCGTCGCGCCACGGCCCAAGGATGATGCGGACGATGCGGCCGCCGCCGACGATGCGACGGCGCAAACTGCTGCGAATTCCACCGCGGACAAGGGCCAGTCGGGCGATGGCAAGTGGACATTCAACCAAAGCGACCTGAAGATCGGCCAGGAAGCGACGCCACATCTGAATGCGATCACGCGCACCGGCAGCGGCGCATTGTTCATCGTCGGCGAACGCGGCGCGGCGTTTCGCTCGCGCGACGACGGCAAAACCTGGCAACGCCTGCAACTTCCCTACGACGGTTCGATGTTCGGCGTGATCGGCTACGCGGCCGATCATGTGCTTGCGTTCGGACTGCGCGGGCATGTGTTCGAATCCACCGACCTGGGCGAGCACTGGACGCAAGTCCCGACCGGCACCGAATTGAGCCTGATGGGCGGCACCGCGCTGGCCGACGGCGGCGCCACGATCGTCGGCGCGAATGGCATCGTGCTCACGCGCGCGAAAGCCGGCGAACCGTTCGCGATGCGCGTGGATCAATCCGCCGGAACCATCGCCGAGGCCTTGCCGCTGGGCGACGCCGGCGATCTTCTGCTCGCCGGCGAAAACGGCGCCAGCATCTACAAACCGAACTAGTTCTGCGAGGGCGAAACCGTGGCAGCACCGATCAACCCCAACGCCGAACCGAACGCTTTCCAGCGCTTCGCCGAGCGCCTGATTTTCGGCAACCGCGTCATTGTCCTGCTCATCTTCGCGGCGATCACCGTGGCGATGGCATTTTTCGCGTCGCAACTGAAAGTCGATGCCGGCTTCAAGAAACAGATCCCGCTCGGCCACGAGTACATGAAGACCTTTCTCGACTACGAGAAGGAATTCGGCGGCGCCAACCGCATCCTGATCGCGGTAATGGACAAGCACGGCAACATGTTCAACCTGCCGTTCTTCCAGACCCTGCAAAAAGTCACCACCGATGCCTCGAAGATCGACCATGCCGATCCGTCGCGGATCAGTTCGATCTTCACCCCGAACGTGCGCTTCGTCGAAGTGGTCGAAGACGGCTTCGCCGGCGGCAACGTGATCCCGGATTCGTTCACGCCCGACCTGCCCGGCTTCAACCCGACGCCCGAACAGTTCGCCACGATCAAGGCCAACATCGAAAAAGCCGGCATCGTCGGGCGTTTCGTCGCCAAGGATTTTTCCGGCGCCATGGTCTGGGTCGACCTCGTGCCCGAAGACCCCGCGCACGGCGTCAAGATCGACTACGACAAGGTCAACGCCCAGCTCGAGGATATCCGCCACAAGTACGAGAACGCCGACACCACGATCGCGGTCATCGGCTTTGCCAAGATGGTCGGCGACATCAGCACCGGCGCAAAGTCCGTGATCTGGTTCTTCTTCCTCACCATCGGCTTCACCTGGTTGCTGTTGTTTGCGTATTCGGCCTCGACCAAGCTGGCTTCGCTGACCGTGGTCTGTGCGCTGATCTCCGTGGTCTGGATGCTCGGAGCGCTGCGCCTGCTCGGCTTCGGCATCGATCCGATGAACATGCTCACGCCGTTCCTGATCTTCGCGATTGCGGTCAGCCACGGCGAGCAGATGATCAACCGTTTCCGCGGCGAGTTGTTCTTCGGCGGCCTCGAAGACGGCTCGGTCGAAGAACTGCGCCAGCGCCATGGCGTGGATCCGCAAACCGCCGCGCGCCTTGCCTTCCGCATGCTGCTGGTGCCCGGCGCGGTCGCGCTGATCGCCGGCTGCATCGGCTTCGCGACGATCCTGATCATCCCGGTGCGGATCATCTTCGAGCTGGCCGTGACTGCCACGGTCGGCGTCGCGTTGACGATCCTGACCGATCTCATCCTGCTGCCGGTGCTGCTGTCGTATTGCAAGCTGCGCAACCTCGAAGGCAAGCGCAACTGGCGCCTGCGCCAGCTCACCCAGTTCGACAAGTTGTGGGCGATCCTGGCCAAGCTGAGCAAACCCGTACCCGCAGCCATCGTCATCCTGATCGGATTGTGCATGTGGTATGCGGCGCAGCGCTACGGCAGCCACGTCATGATCGGCGACGCGCAAAAGGGCGTGGCGGAGTTGCGTCCCGACTCGCGCTACAACCGCGACTCCGCGCTGATCAGCGACAAGTTCGCGCTTGGCGTGGATATCCTCAACGTCATTGCCGAAGCGGCGCCGAATGCCTGCACGACAAGTTACCCGGTGATGGAAACGATCGACCGCTTCGCCTGGCACATGCGCAACGTGCCGGGCGTGGCCCAGGTCATCACCCTGCCGATGGCGGCGAAGATCGTCAACGCGGGTTGGAACGAAGGCAACATCCGCTGGCGCGAGCTGCCGCGCGACAACGACGCGTTGCGCCAGGACACCCAGGGCTTCGAGACCGACACCGGCCTGCTCAACGAAGATTGCAGCGCAATGCCGGTGATGATGTTCCTTAGCGACCACCGCGCCACGACCATCGACCGCGTGATCGACTCGGTGAAGGAATTCCGCGGCGCCAACGATGCCTTCGCCGGCCCCGGCGTCAACCTGCGCAAGCAACTTTCGAAACAGTTCAACGATGCGCAGGCGCAAGGCAAAGCCTTTGTCAGCGACAAGGTCAACCTGCGCCTTGCCACCGGCAATGTCGGCGTGATGGCCGCGATCAACGACGAGGTACGCGCAGTCGACCACACCATGATGTATCTGTTGTACGCGGCCGTGTTCGTGATGTGCCTGCTCAGCTTCCGCAATCCCCTGGCCGCGCTATGCATCGTGCTGCCATTGGTTCTGGTGACTGAACTCGGCCACTCGCTGATGGTGGAGATGAGCATCGGCAAGAAGGTCAACACGCTGACCGTGCTCGCGCTCGGCGTCGGCATCGGCGTGGACTACGCGATCTACATCTTCGCGCGCATGCGCGAGGCGATGGGTGCGGGCATGACGCTCACCGAATCGTACTTCAGTGCGCTCAAGACCACCGGCATCGCCGTGTTCTACACCGCGCTCACGCTTGCCGTCGGCGTCGGCCTGTGGATCTTCTCGGACCTGAAATTCCAGGCCGACATGGGTGTGCTGCTGACCTTCATGTTCGTGGTCAACATGATCGCGGCGTTGGTGTTCCTGCCGGCGCTATGCAGGTGGCTGCTGCGACCGCGGGAGCGGGCCGCAGGATAAAGGCGAAATTTCCGGCGGGGCAGGCGTTCGCTTTTCCCGCTGTTTTGCGTTTCATGAGGGAGCAACCCGGTACGGATGCCGTGGAAGCCAGTCGCGCAGGATGCGCCATCCGTACCAACATCACTTCATCTTCGGGGAGAATTTATGGGTACCGCACTCGTTACCGCTCTTGTATTTCTTGTCATTGCCATCGTTGTAGGGGCGCTGATCGTGCAGTTGGCGACGAAACTTGCCGCCGGCTTCAAGCCGTCTTTGGGCAACGCCGTTGCCGCTGTCATCGTCGGCATCATCGCCGGCATGGTCGCCAGCTGGCTTCTGCAAATGGTGATGTCGGGTGGCACCGGTTCGTTGATCGGCATCGTTGTCGCATTCCTGGTCAATGCGGCGGTCATCAACTTCATGATCAAGCAGCCTGCTGGCGGACAGATGGGGTTCGGCAAGGCCTGCCTCGTCAGCCTGATCCAGTACATCATCTACATCGTGCTTGGCGTGATCCTGGCCGTCGTCATCGGCGGCAGCGTCTTGAGCATGCTGGGCGGAATGCACTGAAACCGACCATCCATGCAAAGGCAAGGAGGCGCTTCGGGCGCCTCTTTGTTTTTGCGCTTCCTCGATTTGCACTTGCCACCGCATTGGCCGATCATGGCGATTTGTCTCGCCGGATCGCTGCCATGAACCACAAGACCCTGCTTGCTGCCGCCATCGCCTGCGGCATCGCCGCCTGCACGCAAACGCCCGCTTCGCCAGCGCCCACCGCGAAAACCGCGCGCAGTGCGCCCGCCAAACCCGCGGCTCCCGCGCCATCCATCGGTATCGATCTTTCCGCCATCGATCATGGCGTGAAACCCGGCGACGATTTCTTCGCCTACGCCAACGGCGCCTGGGTCAAGACCGCGACGATCCCGCCGGACCGTTCGAACACCGGCACCTTCTTCGAGGTGTTCGAGAAGGCCGAGAAACAGACCAGCGACCTGATCAAGAATGCCGGCGCGTCGAATCCCGCGGCGGGAAGCAATGATCGCAAGATCGCCGACTACTACGCCGCCTACATGGATGATGCCGCGATCGAAAAGGCCGGACTCGATCCGCTGAAACCCGAGCTCGACGCCATTGGCGCGATCAAGAACCGTGCGGACCTGGCGCGAGTGCTCGGCAGCCGTCTGCGCGCCGACGTGGATCCGATCAACGCCACGCATTTTCACACCTCGAACCTGTTCGGCCTGTTCGTGACCAAGGGCCTGGAAGACGCCTCCACGAACATGGCCTATCTGCTGCAAGGCGGCATCGCCATGCCCAGCCGCGATTACTACCTGTCCACCGACAAGGCGATGGTCGAGTTCCGCGACAAGTACAAGTCCTACGTCGTTGCATTGCTCAAACAGGCGAACATCGCCGACGCGGATGCCAAGGCCGCGAAGATCCTCGCGCT
>JAFEEK010000057.1 GCA_018241165.1 Pseudomonadota bacterium | reverse complement strand
TGCGTTGGCCTGACGCATGCGTCGCGTTCTTGCCGCCGTCTTCTTCCTGACTTTCGCCGCCGGCGCGCTGACTGCCGCGCTGGTGATGCGGCATCGCACGCTCCAGCCACAAGCGCACGCGGTCGTCGCAACCCCTGCGCAGATCGCGTTGGCGCCCGACTCCGCGGACGACGCAGATGATGCCGGCGGCGACAACTGGCCGGACGATGCCGACACGCCCGAACAAGTCGTCTACGCACAGCCGCGGATGTTGCGCGACGCAATTGCGCGCCTTGTGCCCCGCATTGTTGGCAAGCCGAACCTGTATTTCATCGGTTTCGCCGGCGACGCCGAGGAAGACGTGTTTCTCAACGAAGCCGAGTATGCGAATACCTTGCTTGGCAAACGCTTCGGTGCCGCGGGGCACGAACTGCTGCTGGTCAACAACCCCGCCACCTTGTCGCGCTATCCGCTGGCGTCGTTGACGAACCTGGAAACCGCGATCGACGCGGTCGCGGAAAAGATGGATCGCGACAACGATATCCTGTTCCTGCTGCTGACCAGTCACGGTACCGAAGATCACCTGCTGTACGTCAACATGGATCCGCTGCCGCTGGACCAGATCGCGCCGGAGGACCTTGCCGACATCTTCGCCAAGGCGAAAATTCGCTACAAGGCGATCGTGATTTCGGCCTGCTATTCGGGCGGCTTCATCGATGCGTTGAAGGACGACTCGACGATGATCGTCACCGCCGCGCGCGCGGATCGTTCATCGTTTGGCTGCGGTTCGGATTCGGACATCACCGATTTCGGGCGTGCGTTTTTCGTCGATGGCCTGAATCACAACGACACGTTCATAGGCGCGTTCGCCGAAGCGAGCAAACTCGTCAATCAATGGGAAACCCGCGACCACGAAGACCATTCGCAACCGCAACTGGTCACTACGCCGCGCATCGAAGCGCAACTGAAACTCTGGCGCGCCGGTATCCAACTCGGCCCGCCGGTGCCGTTCATCGCGACCAGGCCGACCAGCGACGCGCTTACCGTTTCGCGCTAACGCAATGTCCATGTAGGGCGGGAGTAGACGCGAAGCGGCGAATCCCGCCTGTACGCCGCCCAAGGCGGGATTCGCTACGCTGCTCCCGCCCTACTGGTTTTCGAACCCGGCACGCCGCGCCAGCGCCGTTTCCGGAAAATCGCAGAAGAGCGCATCCACGCCAAGCGCAAACGCTGCATCGAGTTCGGCGCCCGGCGACGCGAACGGGGTGCCGTCGCCATCATCGCGGAAGGTCCACGCATGAGCTTCCAAACCCGCTGCTTGCGTAGCGGCGACCAGTCCCGAATCGATGCCCGCGGCGTTCCACAGCAGATTCTTCGGCGGCGCAACGCCACGCGCCCACATCGCCAGTTCGCGCAGCGCATTCGCATCCGGCATGGATTCGATCAAAGCGAAACAGCGATTGCCGCAACGCGCGTGCAATTCGCGAAGTACTGCATGATCGAAACATTCCAGCCATACGGGCGCATCCGCACCAATCATTCCCGCAATGCGCAGCTCAGATTCGAGCAGGCGCGCGGGATCGAACCCGAGAGTGCGAAAATAATCCGGGTCCTTGAGTTCGACGTCGACGATGCACCCGGCAGCGCGCGCCATTTCCAGCAGATGCGACAAGCGCAGGATGGCGGACTGTCCGTCGTATTCGCGACTGCGCAACGGATTGTGCTGCACGCAACGAAGGGCATCCAATTCCGCCGCCGCGAAATCGCCGATCCACCATTGCGGCTTGCCGTCGATGCGGCGCGCGCGCGTGGCGAATTCCGCACGCCGCGCAATGTCCGTTGTGGGCCCCAGGTCGATATCATGGCGCACGAACAACACGCCGTCGCGGCTGGGCAGCACATCCGGCTCGACGACGTCGGCACCTTGCGCAAACGCCAGCGCATAGGCCTGCACCGAATGTTCCGGCCGATGGCCGCTCGCGCCGCGGTGCGCGATGATGCGCGGTGGCGCGCCACAAAGCGTGCGCCAAGCCATCATTGCGTAAGCGCGTTTTCCATCACCATTTTGCACATCGCCTGCACGTCGGCATCCATGGCGCGGTCGCGTGGCATGAAGTCGATCCGTTTGCGGATTTCGGCGAATGCGTCGCGTACTTCCTTGCCGGCGCGGAATTCGCCGCCATCGCGCAAGGCCGTCATCAGGCCCTGCACTTCGCGCTTGAACTGCTCGTGATCGGCATGTTCTTTCGCTGGCGCTCCGGAAATCTTGCGCGCCAGCGCCTGCCAGTCGCCGCGCGCCGCAAGCGTGCGTGCGGCGTTGAGCATGTCCTGCCGGTATTCCAGCGCCTGCGCGGCGGTGTACAACTCCAGCGCCAGCACATGACCGAGATCGTCGAGCATGTCGAGCACATGACGCGCTTCGTTCGCGCCCATCGAGACGTGGTCTTCGGCATTCGCGCTGGTCGGAATCGAATACACGCTGGCCGGGTGCGCGCGCGTGGCGAGGTCGTTGACCAGCGCCGCGGCCGTGTACTGCACGATCATGAAGCCCGAATCGGTCGCATCTTCGTTGCCGATCAAGAACGCCGGCAGTCCATCGTTGTTGGCCGGATCGACCAGCTTGTTCAGGCGCCGCTCGCTGATCGAGGCCAGCACCGGAATCGCGGCCTTGACGTAGCTCATCGCCAGTGCCAGCGGCATGCCGTGGAAGTGCCCGGCCGAGATCACCTGATCCTCGATGACCTTGGCATCTTTCGCATCGGGGAAAATCAGCGGATTGTCGGTAACGGCATTCAATTCGATGTCGATCACGCGTTGCGCCTGCGCCAGCGCATCGCGCACCGCGCCGTGCACCTGCGGGATGCAGCGCAGGCAATACGCATCCTGCGGCTGGTGCTTCTTGCCGCCCTTGAACGGCAGGAATCGCGCGTAGAACGCCTGCTTGCCTTCGCGTTGCGAGGGCGGCACCCAGTCCCAACCGATGTCGAAGCGATGCTGTCGATCTTGCGCGTCGCTCCACGAATCGGCGAGCCAGGTACGGAATTTCGGCACGAGGTGATACGCAATGTCCGCGAGCGTGGAATTTTCGAGCAGGCGGCGCAGGTTCGCGGCAGTTTCGACCTGACCTGGATGCGGGCGCAGCGCATGCACTTCCGGTTTGAATGCGGATGTACGCCCTGCGAACGCATCCAGCGTCATCGCTGCGGAAAGATCGGCGGTTGCCAGCAGTTTTTCCAGGCGATCCAGCGCCAGCACGCCCATCGCCAGCATCTGCGTCGTGCCGTTGTTGAGCGCGAGACCTTCCTTGAACGACAGCTTTACCGGCGTCAATCCGGCACGTTTGAGCGCCTCGGCACCCGACATGCGCTCGCCATTGAAGAACGCCTCACCCTCGCCCAACAGCACGATGGCCAGATGCGACAGCGGCGCCAGGTCCCCGCTCGCGCCGACCGAACCTTTTTCGGGAATCACCGGCACTACGCCGCGATTGAGCAATTCGGCGAGCGCCTGCAAGGTGCTTGCGCGGATTCCGGAGTGTCCCCGCATCAACGTGTTGACGCGAATCGCCAGCATTGCGCGCACGACTTCCGCCGACATCGGTTTGCCCACGCACACCGCATGCGTGACCACGAGGTTGTGCTGCAATTCCTCCATCAGCGTGCGGTCATTGCCCTGCCCTTCGCCACGCACTCGATGCGCGCCAAGCAGCTTGTCGGCGTTGCTGCCGAAGCCCGTGGTCACGCCATAGATCGGCTCGCCGCGCTTGACCTGTTCGGCAAGAAAATCCGCCGTGCGCTGTACCTGCGCAAGCCGGGCCGGATCCAGCCCGACGATCGCGTCGCCGCGCGCGATTTGCGCAACCTGCGGGCGCGTCAGGCGCGAGCCATCGAGCAAAACGACGTGTCGGGTTTCGGCGCTCATGCCGGCGTCTCCTGCGTGAGTTGCGCTCGCAAGGCGCCGGCGAGTTCCGCTTGCGATATTTCGACCTGATCCTGCTTGCGCATGTCCTTCACCGTGACCGTGCCCTTGGCGATTTCGTCCGGACCAAGCACGGCGACGAAACGGATGCCGGCACGGTCGGCGTACTTGAACTGCTTGCCGAGCTTGCCGGATTCCATCACGACTTCGGTGGCGATGCCGGCACCGCGCAACTGCGCCGCGATTTCCAGGCACGCCGGCAGCAAGGTTTCGTCCATCTGCGCCACCAGGACCTGCACGGTACTTGCCGCGCCACCGAGCAGTTTTGCTTCGCGCAACTGCCAGAACAGGCGCGTAGCGCCGATGGAAATGCCGACGCCCGGCAATTTGGACTTGGTGTAATTCGACGCAAGATTGTCGTAACGCCCGCCCGAGCAGATCGAGCCGATCTGCGGATGTTCGTTGAGCGTGGTTTCGTAGACCGTACCGGTGTAATAGTCGAGGCCGCGTGCGATCGACAGGTTGATCGCGTAGTGCGTTTCCGGCACGCCGAACGCACGAACCAACTCCAGCGTCTGCTTCAACTCGGCGACGCCTTCGGCCAGCGTGGCATTGCCCACGCCGAGTGCGTCGAGTCTTGCCAGCGCATCGGCGTGGCCGTGCGAGCGGATCTGCACGAAGTCGAGGATTCTACTCGCCGCGTCCGCGGAAAGGCCGAAGCCTTCGCCCGCCAACGTGTCGCGAACGTATTCCGCACCGCGCTTGTCGAGCTTGTCGACTTCGCGCAGTGCATGCGCCTGGCGTTCGGGATCGGCGATGCCGACGGATTCGAAAAACCCGCGCATCAACTTGCGGTTGTTGAGCCAGATCGTGAACGGACCAATGGCGAGATCGCGGAACACACTGTAAATCACCGCCGGAATCTCGGCGTCGTAGCGGATCGAAAGTTGATCCTTGCCGATCACGTCGATGTCGCACTGGTAGAACTCGCGGAAGCGCCCGCGCTGGGCGCGTTCGCCGCGATACACGCGCTGGATCTGGTAGCGCCGGAACGGGAAATTCAGATCGTGTTCGTGTTCGGCGACGTAACGCGCCAGCGGCACGGTCAGGTCGAATCGCAGCGCCAGCTCGGGCAGGCCTTCGGCGGGTTTTTCCAACGCGCCGGTGGATTGCACGAAATAGACCTGGCGCTCGGTTTCGCCGCCCTGCTTGGTCAGCAGCACGTCGGTGAATTCCATCACCGGCGTTTCCACCGGCAGGAAACCGAAGCTCTCGAAATTACGCCGGACTGTGTCCAGCATGCGCTGGAACGCGATCTGGTCCGGCGGCAGCAACTCCAGAGTGCCGGGCATGGTGCGGGCTTGGGTCAACGCCATGAAATCCTCGCAAACCTGTCTGCCAAAGCAAAAAAACCGGCGCGCGGCCGGTTTCTTGTTCAATCATTGGTCGGGGTGAGAGGATTCGAACCTCCGACTTCTACCTCCCGAAAGTAGCGCTCTACCAGGCTGAGCTACACCCCGACACGGAAAGCAAAACGAGCCGCGCATTCTAGCGGCGCAGCTGCACTGGCGCAAGACGAAAACGCCCGGCGGGTGCCGGGCGTTTTGTTCACTGCCAAGAGGTTTTCGCTTACTTGCTGCATTCCTTGCCATGCGAAGCGTGATTGCCGGCCGCCTTGGCCGCCGCTTCGCTCATGTACGAGCCTTCTTTGGTCTTGCCGTACCACTCGTCGCCCTGGCAGTGGTAGACCTTGGAGCCGGCATTGACCCACACCAGACCTGGTCCGCCACCGGGTTTCTGCGCGATCTGCGAAGCCGGTGTCGGCGGCGTGCGCTTGGACGCAGCGGCCTTTGGCGACGGAGAGGGTGCGGCCACCGGAGATGCCGCCGGTGCGGGCGCAGCCGCCGGAGCGGTCGCTGGAGCGGCAGCTTCCGCGGCTTCGGCTTTCT
>JAFEEK010000056.1 GCA_018241165.1 Pseudomonadota bacterium | reverse complement strand
CCTGCGGAAGGGGGAAGCTGGAGCCATCGCCCCCTCAATCCCCCTCCCTGCGGAAGGGGGAGGATCAGATCACCATCCCATTGTTCGGAATCATCAATGTCAGCAGTCGCGATCAACGCTTCCGATACCCGCAGCCACATCGACGCACGCAACGACGCGTGGTTTCGCGGCGTGCTGCGGTTGTGCGCCTTGCTCGTGCTGGCTGCGTTGCTCGGCGCAGCGCTGTCCACGCTGTGGGGCGGACGCGAAGTGTTGTTCGGCGATGGCCTGCGTTTTTTGACCAGTGCGCAGTGGAATCCCGTCGAGAACGTCTACGGCGCCTGGGCGCCGATCTACGGGACCTTGATCACATCGCTGATTGCGATCGTCATTGCGGTGCCCTTGAGTTTCGGCATCGCGGTGTTCCTGACCGAAATTGCGCCGGCGTGGCTGCGCGCTCCGGTCGGCACCGCGATCGAATTGCTCGCGGCGATTCCATCCATCATCTACGGCATGTGGGGATTGTTCGTGTTCGTGCCGTTCATGGCCGTGCACATCGATCCGCTGCTGGATTCCACGCTCGGAAAACTTCCGTTTGTCGGCGCCTTGTTCCGCGGACCGCCCTTGGGCCTGGGATTGCTCACCGCCGGCATTGTGCTGGCGGTGATGATCGTACCGTTCATCTCGTCGGTGATGCGCGAAGTGTTCCAGACCGTGCCCGTGCGCCTGAAGGAATCGGCGTATGCATTGGGCTCGACAACCTGGGAAGTGGTCTGGGACATCGTGTTGCCGTACACGCGGCAAGCTGTCATCGGCGGAATTTTTCTTGGCCTCGGGCGCGCGCTGGGCGAGACCATGGCGGTGACCTTCGTGCTCGGCAATTCCTACGACCTCACCGCGTCGTTGCTGATGCCGGGCACATCGATTTCCTCGTCCATCGCCAACGAATTCAACGAGGCCGTAGGCCTGCATCGCTCGGCGCTGATCGCGCTCGGCTTCCTGCTGTTCGTCGTGACGTTCTTCGTGCTGCTGATCGCGCGCTGGATGTTGCGGTCGTTGAAACGCAAGGAAGGCAACGCATGAGCGCGCTTGTCTATCGTCGCCGCTTCGCGAAGAACATCGTGGCGCAATTGCTCGCCAGCGCAGCTGCGCTGCTCGCGCTGATTTTCCTTGGCTGGATCCTGTGGGTGACAGTCAGCCGTGGCGTGCAGGCCATCGGCGTGCCGCTGTTCACGAAGATTACGGCGTACGCGGATCAAGGCGGATTGGCGAACGCGATCGTCGGCAGCTTCATCATCGACATGATGGCCATCGCGCTATGCGCGCCGATCGGCGTGCTTGCCGGTGCGTACCTGGCCGAATACGCGCGCGGCACGCGCCTGGGCGAGACGATCCGATTCCTCAACGACATTTTGCTATCAGCGCCGTCGATCGTGATCGGCCTTTTCGTCTATGTGATCGTGGTGTTGCCGATGACCGCCGCGACCGATGGCGCGGTGACGTTTTCCGCGCTGGCCGGTTCCATCGCGCTCGCCCTGATCGGCTTGCCGGTGATCGTGCGCACCACCGACGAGATGCTGCAACTGGTGCCATCGACTTTGCGCGAGGCCGCGCTGTCGCTCGGCATTCCGCAATGGAAGCTGACCGTGCAGGTGCTGATGCGCGCGGCCGGTTCGGGCATTCTTACCGGCGTGCTGCTCGCGCTGGCGCGGTTGGCCGGCGAAACCGCGCCGCTGCTGTTCACCGCATTCGGCAACAACTACATGACGTTCGGGCCGCTGTCGAAGATGGCCAGCTTGCCGGCGGCGATCTACCAGTACACCAACGATCCCAATCCCGCGCTGCACGCCATCGCCTGGGCGGGGGCGTTGCTCATCACCTTGTTCGTGCTCGCGCTGAGCCTGTTGGCGCGCGCCGTGTTCGCCCGCCGGAAGACGAGCCATGACTGAACTTTCCACCGCTGCCCAGTCCGTATCGCCGCAGGTCGGCGCGAAGATCGCAGTGCGCGACCTGGATTTCCACTACGCCGATTTCCACGCGGTGAAGAACATCCACATGGACATTCCCGAGCGCAAGGTCACCGCGATCATCGGGCCGTCCGGCTGCGGCAAGTCGACCTTGCTGCGCGTGTTCAACCGCATCTACGCGATCTACCCGAAGCAACGCGCCGACGGGCAGGTGCTGCTGGATGGCGAGAACATCCTCGATTCCGACTACTCGCTCAATCGCCTGCGCAGCAAGGTCGGCATGGTGTTCCAAAAGCCGGTGCCGTTTCCGATGACGATCTTCGAGAACGTCGCTTACGGCATACGTCATCATGAAAACCTGTCGCGCGCGCAAATGGACGAGCGCGTCGAGCAGGCGTTGCGCGCGGCTGCGCTGTGGGACGAGGTCAAGGACAAGCTCAAGCGCAGCGCGCTGGGTCTGTCCGGCGGACAGCAGCAACGCCTGTGCATTGCACGCGGCATTGCGTTGAAACCGGAGGTGTTGCTGCTCGACGAGCCAACCTCGGCGCTCGACCCCATCGCCACCGGGCGCATCGAGCAGCTGATCGAGGAACTCAAGCGCGATTACACCATCGTCATCGTCACCCACAACATGCAGCAGGCCGCGCGCGTGTCCGACGAGACTGCGTTCATGTACATGGGTGAACTGATCGAATTCGGCGACACCGAGAAAATTTTCACCAAACCGGACAAGAAGCAGACCGAAGACTACATCACCGGACGTTTCGGTTGAACGAGGAAAGAATCATGACTAACGAACACACCATCAAAAGCTACGACGCCGAACTCGCGCGCCTCACCGCCGAAATCGTGCGCATGGGCGAACTGGCCGCGAGCCAGCTCGAAGCGGCCATCGACGTGGTCGAGCGCCGCGACGGACGCGCGGCGCAGCGTATCGTCGACAACGACGATGCGATCGACGCGCTTGAACACGAAACCAGCCACGACGTGGTGCGCCTGCTCGCCCTGCGCGCGCCGATGGCGCGCGACCTGCGCGAGGTGTTCGCCGCGCTGCGCATCGCCGCCGACATCGAGCGCATCGGCGACTACGCCGCGAACGTGGCCAAGCGCTCGATTCCGCTGTCGATGACGGCGCCGGTCGCGCCGGCGCGCGGACTGCGCCGCCTGTCGGAACTTGCCGTCGTGGCGGTGCGCAAGGTGCTCAGTGCGTATGACAGCCGCGATGCGCGAAAGGCGCACGAAGTGTGGGAAGAGGATGTTCACCTGGACGAGGCCTACACCGGGCTGTTCCGCGAACTGCTCACCTACATGATGGAAGACCCACGCAGCATCACCGCGTGCACGCACCTTCTGTTCATGGCCAAGAACATCGAGCGCATCGGCGACCACGCCACCAATATCGCGGAGAACGTGTGGTACGCGGTCAACGGCGAACCGTTGCAGGCGCCGCGCAAGAAAGGAGACGTCACCGCTGATCCGGTGATGCCGAAGTTGGGCGGCTGAAGCCGATTCGTAGCACAATGCGGTGACGGAAATTCCGGAGCCGCCGATGACTGTGCTGGTCGAAAGTTTCTTTCACAAGGACACCAACACGTTCACGCACGTGGTTTTTGATCGCGATGGCGGCGAGGCGGCGATCATCGATCCGGTGCTGGACTATGATGCGGCGGCCGCGCGTACATCGGCCGTTTCCGCGGATGTGATCCTGTCTTTCGTGCGAGAACGCAAGCTGCGCGTCGAATGGATTCTGGAAACCCACGCGCATGCCGATCACCTGAGCGCGGGCGGATACTTGCGCGATGCGCTGGGTGCGAAGCTGGCCATCGGTCGCGGCATCATCGGCGTGCAGGCGCACTTCAAGCGCTTCTTCGGATTGGGTGACGAATTCGTCGCCGATGGCAGTCAATTCGATTGTCTGTTCGACGATGGCGACACGTTTGCGATCGGCGAACTTCAAGGTCGCGTGCTGGCCACGCCCGGCCATACCGGCGATAGTCTGACCTACCTGATCGGCGACGCCGCCTTCATCGGCGACACCCTGTTCGCGCCGGAAACCGGCAGCGCGCGCACGGATTTCCCCGGCGGCGATGCGGCGCAACTTTACGCTTCGATCCGTAAACTCCTCATGTTGCCCTCGGACACACGATTGTTCTTGTGTCACGACTATCCGCCGGCCACGCGCGCGCCGATGGCGCAGACCTCGATTGCCGCGCAACGCGAACACAACGCGCATGCCGGCGCGAGCGAATCGGATTATGTGGCGCTGCGTCGCGCGCGCGATGCGACGCTGCCCGTGCCGCGCCTGATCCTGCCGGCGTTGCAGGTCAACATCCGTGGCGGGCGCTTGCCGGAACCGGATGCGGATGGCGTTCGCTACCTGCATCTGCCGCTGAACCGGATTGGCGTGAACTAGCCGTCAGCGTGACGCGCCGGATCTTGTTGGCGTTGCGCAATAGATCCCATACAAAGTCTTGATGATCCGGCGCGCTGGCCCTTCCGCCAGGCAGTAATGGATCGTCTGCGCTTCGCGGCGTGTCGTGACCAGGCCTTCGTCACGCAGCCGCGCCAGGTGTTGCGACAACGCCGACTGGCTCAAGTCGAGCAACTCGTTCAGCGCCCCGACACTGCGTTCACCGCCGGCGAGCAGGCACAGGATGCGCAGGCGCTGCGCGTTGGCAATGGATTTGAGCAGGCGCGACGCCGTGTCGGCGTGCGCCGTCATCGCGGCGGCACCCTTGCGGGCAGCTTGGGTCTTGATCCGGGTCATTGCGGGCTTGCGGTTTCTGGCGGATTCTGTCCGCCGCAGAAGTATCGCACAGTTGCTACTTGAAATCTAATTTAGTAAACGCTAAATTAGGTATGGGCAAGGGCAACGCAATTCGAGCCGGGTCCGATTCACGCGGTCGCAACAAACGCAGAGTCGCCGGCCCGACATGCAAGCCCCGGAAATAGTTCAGCCGCATACCTTAGATACGGGAGAGAACATGAACTCGCACATCGCAAGCAACCGTTACAACGCACTTTCGATCAGCGTGCATTGGCTCACCTTGCTGCTGATCATCGCCGTGTATTGCCTGATCGAGTTCCGCGACATCTTTCCGCGCGGCAGCGATGGGCGCGAGGCGATGAAGATGTGGCACAACATGCTCGGGCTGGTGATATTCGGCCTGGTGTTCGTGCGCCTCGCGGCGCTGGCGATTTACCGCATCCCGCCGATCACGCCGCCGCCACCGGCATGGCAGCATGTTCTGGCCAAATTGGTGCACCTCGCCTTGTGGCTGTTCCTGATCGCGATGCCGGTGCTGGGCTGGCTCACGCTCAGCGCGCAGGGCAAGCCGGTGCCGTTCTTCGGCCTGGAATTGCCGGCGCTGCTCGCGCCCGACAAGGATCTCGGCCACCAGCTCGAGGAAATCCACGAAACCGTCGGCAACATCGGCTACTGGCTGATCGGCCTGCATGTCGTGGCCGCCCTGTACCACCACTATTTCGTGCGTGACGATACCTTGTTGCGCATGCTGCCGCGGCGCGCGAGCTGATCGCCCGCACGGCCAAGCATTGGTTGTGAATCATCTGGAGGAAATGCAATGAACGTCGATCGTCTGGTAATGCGGTTGGCCGGCAGCATGGTCATCGTCAGCGTGCTGCTCGCCTATTACGTCTCGCCGTGGTGGCTGCTGCTCGCGCTGTTCGTCGGATTGAACCTGCTGCAAGCCTCGTTCACCGGTTTCTGCCCGTTGGCGAAGATCCTGCGCAAGGCAGGCGTCGCGCCCGGCAGCGCGTTTCCGTCGTGAGCGGCGCACAGTACGAAGCCGGCGCGGTCAGGTGATGCGCGTGGCTGCGACAATTGCGGCACGGTGCTGGGCTGCACCGCTGGCGGCGCTCGCCCTGCTTGCCGCATGCGGGCGCGATCTGGCGCCGGCAAAGCCGACTGCACCGCCGCCGCTGGCATCGTTCGTGGTTGGAAGCGCGCAGGCGCCGCACGAGCAGGCTTGGGACGGCGTCGTCGAAGCGGTCAACGAAACCACGCTTGCGGCGCAGACCAATGCGCGCGTGAAGGAACTGCTCGTCGATATCGGCGATCGCGTCGCCAAGGACGATGTGCTCGTGCGCTTCACCGACGTCGAGCAAAGTTCCGCCCAGCGCGGTGCGCAGGCAGCGGTCGCCGCAGCGCGCGCCGCGTTCGCTGAAGCGCAGGCCAATTTCAAGCGCATCGATGACATCTATGCACGCAAGTTGGTGTCGCGCGCCGACCTGGATCAGGCCACGGCGCGCCGCGATGCCGCGCAAGCGGCGCTTTCGGCTGCCGAGGCGCAATTGCGCAGCGCCGGCCAGCAAGCCGACTACACGATCGTGCGCGCGCCGTTCGCCGGTGTCGTCACGCAACGTTTCGTCGAAGTCGGGCAGGCCGTGCAATCCGGTCCGCCGCAGCCACAGCCATTGCTGGCTCTGGCGGCACTCGATGCATTGCGCGTGGAGGTGACGATTCCGCAAAGCGCGGTCGAAGCCGTGCGCCAGCATCCGGCCGCGACACTCATCCTCGATGGCGGCGCGCGGCGCATCGACGCCCCCAACATCACGGTGCTGCCGACCGCGGATGCCGCCACGCATACGTTTCGCGTGCGCGTTGCGGTGCCGACGGGCAGCGCCGGCCTGTGGCCGGGCATGACGGTGAAGGTGGGCCTTGCCGCCGACGCCACGGCGCGGCTCTCGGTCCCGGCGAGCGCGCTGGTGCAGCGCGGTGAACTCGACGGCGTGTATGTGATCGGCGTCGACAACACGGTGAGCCTGCGCCAGTTGCGCCTCGGCCATCGCCACGGCGACGCCATCGACGTGCTGGCAGGACTGGCCGCCGGTGAGCGCGTGGCCAGCGATCCGGTCGCTGCCGCGCGCTGGCTCGTGGAGCATCATGCCGGGAAGCGCGCGCCGTGACCGACTTGCGCCTCGGGTTCTCCGGACGCATCGCGCGCGCCTTCCAGCAGCACCCGCTCACGCCGATCCTGGCGCTGACGGCAATGCTGTTGGGCATCGCGGCGATGCTGATCACGCCGCGCGAGGAAGAGCCGCAGATCGACGTGACGATGGCGAACGTGAGCGTGCCGTTTCCCGGCGCCGACGTCGCCGACGTCGAGAATCTCGTCGCCGTGCCCCTCGAACAGGTCTTGTCCGGCATCGAT